>CAZOYZ010000292.1:0-3864 GCA_964584045.1 uncultured Prolixibacteraceae bacterium
GAAGCATCACTAAATGCGGCATCAATCGTCGCATGCCCATTATTTATTTCTACCGTCGCCCCCTGATTGTTCCAGTAATCAGAAACAACCTTATTTTTGGTGATGTAGGAGAAATTTCCCTTTGAGTTGGCAAAGATCACCACCACGCCTTTCCCGGTTGCCGGATTGATCTTTTCAACTATTTCGGGAGTATCGCCCGGTCTTCCGGTGCACACGGGTGAAGCAGCCATCACATCTGTGCGTACCTGCCTGTATTTTTCCAGGACATCGTGAAACAGCGTCACCCCTTCGGGCGAGGTTTTCAGGATTTCACCCCAGATGGAATTCTGCCCCAGCGCCAGCGATGCCAGATTAATGATCTGTGAAGTCTCCGGATCGTCGGGTTGATAATTGGCTAAGAACAGATTGGAGGGTATCCACTTGTCGTAATCCAGTACCGAACGCATAAACCAAGTGCGGGCAGGGCCGGGATTAATAAAAATATTATGGCACTTGTTGGGCAAAAGACTTTCCCCCAAATCAAAATTCTTAAAATATGGTCCGTTATTCAGGATAAAATACCTCCCGTTAGCCAAAAACTGCAAGCCAACACCGATTCGGCGGGATTCAGTGACGTCGAAGTCAAAAATGGCTTCCGGGCAGGCTGTACCTACTTTTTCCATGATCTTGCCCAGGTAAACCGGCAATAAAAAACCATAAGACTGCTGCCTTTCCGCCTGGATGTTTTGTTCCGTTCCGTGAAAGTGATTCGGATCATCGCAGCCTGACTGTCCTACCCCATCCAGATAAAAATAACTTATTCCCAACTCTTTATACATCCGGATCAGCACATCTGCATAATACTCCCAATAAGGGCTTACCAGACACATATCCACACTTTCTTCTGTTTCCCAGACCAGCGAAGGCTCATCCGGCTTTCCGTTCCATGTTTTTATACAGTCGTGGTGTTGCGGAAATACCCGGCTGGTTAGCGCCGCTTTTGCCGGATCCATCCAGACACCTAACTTCATTTGGTATTGCTCCAGCTTTTCGCGGACTTGTTTGAAGCCATCGGGAAAATTTTTCAGGTTAACGCCCCAATCGCCGGCACGGTCAAACCAGCCCGCATCAAGCACATCATACTCAATCCCCATCTCATGTGCGCGATTAATCTCTTTCAGCGTATAATCCAGATTCATCGTCGTGAGATATTGTCCGCCGGCCCATTTCACCCGTTCCTGGCGACCCCAGGTATTGTAATACACATAAGGCTCACGACTGGCGAGGTTTTCTGTTTGGTATTTCAGGATGAACGTCCGGAACTGTTCGGCCATTTTCTTTTCTCCGCCGGTCACGCCGGCTACCTCAAACCAGACCGTGGAATACCCGTCAACCGGCTGCCCGTCGTAATAATTTCCCTTCACTGCTTTTAGTTCGACTTTTTTATCCGGATTGAACCGGTATTCCAAAAAATGATTGGGATACATGGAATCGTGCTCATAGGCGCAGAGAAAGGTTGTTTGTTGGCCGTCACCCAGCAAAATTGGTCCGGCAACCGATCCGGAGTGGACAAAATCGGTTTCATAAACCGGAGTTTCCAGTAAATGGCACGAATGGATCATTTCGTTGAAAACGGAAAGACTGATTTCCTTATGTTCCGGGAACGCTTTCATCGAATACGACAGATAAGAAAGATTGTCTTTCCCTGTTTTTTTGGTCAGTTTTTGTTTTCCGGAAGTTTTCAGCAAATAGCAAAAACGGATTACCGGATTATCGGCGGTTATCCGCAATTTTACCTGTAAACGGATGGCGGTATCTGCCTGGAATGCGCCTTCGTAAACATACTCGGTTGCCCCGTTACGCAATGCGGCCGGTTCGTTCACCGGCTTCAGATCATCCAGCAGGACAGGTATAGGCTTCCCGTCAATTTCAAAAACAGGAAGTTTAATTTCGATTGTTTCCCCTGTCGTTTTGACGGTATACTTCCATGAACCGACCGATGATGTTTCCCATGAGACCTTAAAAAGAGAAGTCTCAACTCCGGTTTGATCTTCCGATAAGCATCCGGTTAAAAGGAAAGAAATGCCTGCATATCCCAAAACAGCAATCGACTTTTTGATTTTTTTCATGATGTGGCTTAAGTTCGTTAATGGCTCGTTTCATCTTTCACCGCATTCAAACACTTTATTTTACCGGAAGATCCTTTCCGGAAGGATGGAGACCGGGACCCCCTCCGGCCGTATAACCTTCACTTTCACCCGAGCTGTATTTGCTTATCCAAAAGGAATAAAGGGCCGCATTTTGAAGATAAAACCTGATCCGTACCGGCTTCCCTGAAATTCCATGAAGTGTTTTTTTATTTTCCCACTGAACGGTCAGCCTTGTGCCGTTCGTTTTCACCGGGATACACTGGCTTTTTGAGTATCCGTCCATGATTTCTCCTTTTTCATTCAACACTTCAGCCAGAAGTTGTCCGTTCGCAGCATCGGCATTTACAAACAGATGTTCCCCCGCGAATGTCAGCTTCCGGGTAAGCAAAGTCCCTTCCCTGCTGCCGGCGTCCAGCGATGCAAAGCCATCCCTTCTGAGAGTGGCCAGGCCTGTAGCGGAATGGCTGTCCCAGAAAACACGATTTTGTTGTCTCCCGCTCATATAAAAATACAAGGAGTCTGCCACGATTAACGGAGCGCCGCAAGCCGACTGAATATTCCCATAATTCCACGCGCCCTGCGTTTCATTGACAGGAAAAAACCGTTTCATATCCGGACGGTGCCAGTGAAATCCATCACGGCTGTAACCAATGGCAACTTCGTTTCTTTTGTGGATACTTAAATTTTCGCATTCTTCGTTTTCGGGTCCTTGCCATACGGAGAAAAAACCCAGGAAGAGGCTTTCATAGGCAATTGCATCGAGGTTGTATATGGCAGGACTGATCTTGCTGTATTTCGGATTAGGGTTCGTCAATTCATTTTTCCATGGACCAAACCAGAAAACAATGTTCCTGTCAGGTGTCCCCCAGGAGCGGTGGGCTAAACTGACCCCCATTTCAGGATCGCTGTGTTCAAGATAATTCCGGCAACGGCCTAAATCAGTCCTCACCCGCAGACTAAATATCCATTTATCACGGAACGGATTGTAGAAAACAGTAGACCGGTCATAAATATCGCCCGACTGGGCAATGCCTTGAGACCAATGTATCCCATCGGAAGAATATTTCAGTACCAGTCGCCACCGTCCGTCGCTCCAACCGTTTTCAACATTAAACATTTTATATCTCTTTGTCGAATCCTGCTCGTTCTTGTCAAGCCATACTGTGTTGGAATCCCTGGTACGGATATCGATAAGGTTTGTCCCGCCGACAATGCCAAGGACAGGTTTTTCCCAGTGGACCCCGTCGTCAGAAATGGCATAAGCGGTAACGACATTAAACCGGTCAACTTTCTGATTCAATTCACCCCCACCTGTTGCGTACCACATTTTAAATTTCCGGTCTTTCTCATCATACCAAACCCCGTCGCTGAAAGGCGCCGCATAAGGATATCCTGATGCCGTATATTCCCAGGGTTTATCGGCTTTCAGGATCGGATTTCCCTGATAATAACGAGGAGAATGGAATGTCCTTGTCAGGTTCGTCCTTTCAACCAGAAAGTCGTCTACCAATAACTGCCTGCCTGTATGAACAGGAATAATTTCAGGAACATTTTCCAGGTAAGGAACCGGCATATCCGCCGGCTCATTGGGAACCGGGTATCGTGGCGGCCACTCTTCCGGAAGTATAATCCCGTTATATAATGTCGTTTCCTTTGCACGGTCAGGGGTTCGATCCAAAGGGGCACAGCAATATACCAGTGCAAGAAATACGATGAAACCAGCCCCAAAGACATT
>CAZOYZ010000292.1:3964-6924 GCA_964584045.1 uncultured Prolixibacteraceae bacterium
CCGTCGCGGCTGTGTACCAGTTGCACATCAATAATCCCTTTTTGTCCGGCCTTTGCTTTTCCGTTCACCAACGGTTCACCAATACACCTGAATACTGTGATCAACCCCAACCATTGACCGGCATAGGGGAAAGCTGACATGTTGTATAATTCAGAGTGGGTACCGCCTTCAAGTTTTCGGGCCTGTTCGTGGTCAATTTCATCGGTCGCCATGACCAGTTCGGTATCCGACCATGAAAGCATGTCTTTACTTGTCGATAAGAACACCTGCCTTCCAAAAGAACGCGGGTCCTGGGTTTGCTTGTGAAATGCCAGATATTCGCCGGTAACCGGGTCTTGTGCCAGGGTAATCGTATCCATTCCCATCAAAATCGGATCAGGGTACATGGTCCAGTTCAGTCCGTCTGCCGAATAGGCGGCACAATATGCATAATTTCTGTGGTAGGATTCAGAAAACCTGAATTTAGATTTTAGTCTGTCAATGACTTCTTTGCTGAAACCGTCTTTAGTCCCGATTGCCTTATACCGTTTGGCCGGATCAGGTTCCGTTTTATCGAGGATGAAACTTGGACTGTGAAAGTCAAAAAGATCGATCTTATTGGTTTGGCCCATTAATCCAAGATCCGGTTTTTGCCAGTTGATCCCGTCGGATGACTCGGCGTAACAGGTTTCCTTGTAGACGTTGTACCACATTCGGAACTGTCCGGAATTTTCATCCCGGAGGACGCTCCCGTAGATGCCCGCGTACGGGACCCTTACCCCTTCGTTTTCAAAGCATTCCCAGGGTTTATTGCCCTCTAATACCGGGTGTTCCAGCTTTTGAGCGGCATGGCATTCACGTGCCACACCTGATTTATAAAAAATCATTACATCATCTGCGAAAAGTTGCTTTTCGCCTTTTCGAATGAGCGGGGTACTTCCTTTTTTTTGTTCTCCCGGAAAGTTATTTGCAGACGAAGCCCATGCCGGATTTGTCAACAAACTGCCGGTTAACCCCATTCCTATCCCATTCAGGATGAATTTTCTGCGTGTCAAATTACTTCCCATCGTTTCCCTGAATTGTTTTACCGTTGTCCCATTTGTTTTAACCGGGCTTCAGCCTCCCGCCATGAAACTTCATGGGGGAACCGTTTACCTGCCGAAGCGACTGCTGCCACAACCCCGGCAGCCTCACCCATTGCCACGGCATTCCCGGTAACCCGGTAACTTGAATGCGCGATGAAATCGCCACTGATACAGCGGCCGGCCATCATCAGTCCTTCCACATCTTTGGCGATCAGAGCGCGTAAAGGAATTTCGTAAGGCTTTGCCGTGACTTTGTTCCCCGGGTTGTGAACGCCCTTCGTAAGCTGATGAATGTCCACACCAAAATTGACACGGGCAATGCCGTCTTCGAACGTTGCCCCCTCCGCAATGTCTTTCTCCGATATCGTATAAAGCCCGTGAATACGGCGTCCTTCGCGAATCCCGATTTGCTCGGCCGAAGCAACCACCTGCAGGCCATCCCAGACTCCTCCCAAATTGCGCAACCCCCGGGCAATGTTGAACACCTCACGCCGCCCGTGAATGGTCGCAGCGGTCATGGCATCGGTATCATAAGGTTTTACGCCGTATTCATGGTTGACCATCATCAGGATCAAATTGTCGCGGACATGAAACAGTTTGGCCACATTGTAAGAGGGTTCGATGCCGGCACGCCGGACTTCCGCCTTAAAGTTTCTGTTCGGCTCGCTGCGCCACGACTGGTCTCCGCCGTAAAAACAGATGTATTTTTGCAGTTGGGTCACATCCCGGACAATAGCCAGCGCATTCATGGTCAGAGGTTGGCATAATCCGTCTTCAGGACGGCCAATATCCCATTTACAGCCGGAAAGGGCGCCCAGGTCGCCGTCGCCGGTGGCATCAATAAAAACTTTGGCCCGCCAGGCCTCCCGGCCCGACTTTGATTCGGTGATGATCGTTGTTAGCCGGTTTTTATCCTTATAGGCTGCAGCAAGCTGAGTTTTTAAGCGAAGTTTCACACCCGCCTCCACGAACAGATCTTCCAGAAGCAGTTTCATCTCGTCGGGTTCATACACAAAGTTGTCTTTGTCGGTTCCCCGGCGTGCACCGCGTTCGTCGAGCCTGTAGCGGATCTCCTGTGCGATACCGGGTTTATCGATATCGAAGATCCAGGTCAGCAGTCCGGCCGTCCAGGCACCGCCCAGGCACCCGTTCATTTCGAAAAGCCGGACACTGGCCCCGGCACGGGCCGCCGTGACGGCGGCCGCTATTCCCGCCGGACCACCACCGCAAATAATGACATCCACTTCGTCTTTGACAGGTATTTTCCTGGCCGGTTCCGAAAATGACGACGGGTTGCCCAAACTTTGCGCATACACCTGGCCTTTCGGCCACAGAAGTGGCAGAGCGGCAGCCGCTGCCGCTGTACCGATAAATTTCCGGCGGTTAATTTCTGTGCTAAATTTATTCATTAATGATCTTTCCATTTTTAAAAAATAAGTCATTTAAGCCTCGTTTTTCAGTAGGACACAATTACTCTTATTTCTTTTTTATCTGTTGGTAAAATGACCGATTCATTCCTGTTATCCCATTTCATCCAATCTTTACCGTTAATGGTTACTGATTTTATGGGCTCCCCGAACGGTGCACGGACAAACAATCTGACTTTCCCGGCAGGAATGTTTTCAGGAAGATTGATCGTTGCCTCAATGGTATTCGTTTGGGTTCTGCTTTTCATCTCGTACGAAACATTCCCATACCCTGTTGCAGCGTTGTACAGGGTAATCACTTTTCCCGGTTCAAGCCAGTACCTGGGAGTACCGGGGGCAAGCCAAAGTTCGTCGCCCGACTCGATTGCCAACAGGTCGCATACCCTGTTCAGAAAACGGGCTTCGTCGGGCACTTTGTACATTGGGCCGCTGCCTACTCCCCATCTCCTGTATTCTTCGGTAAAGGCGT
>CAZOYZ010000293.1:0-2767 GCA_964584045.1 uncultured Prolixibacteraceae bacterium
TGACAATGCCGGTGGTCGTGTCGGGACTGCGATGTAAGCTGTTTGCGGGTTTATTTGTTTGAGCAGGGATGCCGTCTCTGTTAACAGATTGGGTTGATCATTGATTCCCATGACCAGCATGGTTTCGGAGACGAGCATCCCCTTATATTCCGAAGAAAAACTGAACAGACCTTCTGTATATTTTTTGAATGACAGGTCAGGATGAGGTCGGTTAATTTTGTTCCAAACGGGTTCACTGCTGGCGTCTACCTTCACCGAAACCCAGTCGGCAAGCGACAATTCATTTCTGACCTGCTGGTCGCTCAAAAGAGATGCATTCGTGATGACGGCTACAGGAATGCCAAATTCTTTCAGTTTCCCGATAGACTTTCCCAGGTTCACGTCCAGGGTTGGTTCCCCGTTCGCCACGAAGGTCAAATAGTCCGGTTTGCCGGTCAGCTTGCTCAGGTGCTTTTGAACTTCGGTACATATTTTTTCAGGCTCATAAAATTTTTCCCGGGTGATGCTGAATTTCCGGGTTTGGCCAACCTGGCAATATACGCAGGAATACGAGCAGATTTTTTGTGAAAGGATATTGTTTATTCCCAGGCTGTTGCCTAATCTCCTTGATGGTACAGGGCCAAAGCTGATCATATTTATATCTTTTTTAATCGTTTATTTAGTTGGCGCAGGTATCGAAAATCTGCCGGTAAATGGATAATATTTCCATTGCTGTTGCGGAGCCTGGCGCCCATTCCACAATGCTTTTGCAATGAAGCATGGCCTCGACAATTTTAGCGTCAAAGGGAATTTTGCCAATCACCGGTATTTTCATTTGCAGGCACCAGTCCTTAATTTGGCTGGTCATGTACCTGTTCAGGTCATATTTGTTGACGATCACGAACGACGGGATCTTAAACCCGCGGGTTAGCTCCAGGATCCGCTTCAGGTCATGGAAGCCCGATCGGGTTGGTTCTGTGACGATGATCGCCTTGCTCGTACCCGTCAGTGAGGAAATTGCCGGACATCCGGTTCCCGGGGGACCGTCAATAAGAACCGTCCTGAGTCCGGTAATGGCAGATAATTTGCGTGCCTGGTCCCTTACCACGTTAACCAGTTTTCCGGAGTTTTCTTCCCCGGGTGCTAGTCTCGCGTGAACCATAAATCCGTTGCGAAAGGCTCCTGAATACCAAAAGCTTTCATTACTCTCGACCATGCTGATCGCCTGCGAGGGACATATCCGGGCACATAGCCCGCACCCGTCGCACGAAGTTTCGGATATTGTGATCCGGTCGTTTTGACAGGAAATGGCATCGAACCGGCAATAATCCTTGCATATTCCGCAATTAGTACAACGGGTCAGGTCAATAGTCGCTTTCATCCCGGTTACAAACCGTTCCTGAAAGTCCGGGTCCGGTTGCAGAACAAGATGCAGATTCGCCGCATCCACATCGCAATCGGCAACGATCATCTGATTTCCCAGTGTTGCAAAAGCGGCGCTCAGACTGGTCTTGCCGGTTCCGCCTTTCCCGCTGAGTATGGCTAATTCGACCATGATGAATGATTTAGTGTGATCCGTTTTAGCAGGTTCGAAAATATTTCCTGATAGGTGGAATTTTCTTTTGCCAGGATTTTCCCTTCAGAGCAGATCCGCGCAATTTCCTTGTCAAAAGGAACTTCCAGCAAAAGGGGAATCCTGTTCTTTTCCAGCCACTCGTACATCTTGTGATCTCCAAGACCTGCACGGTTTATCACGACTCCAAAGGGTTTCCGTAACTGTTGCACGGTCTCGGCTGACAGCTTGAGATCATGCAACCCGAAGGGTGTTGGTTCGGTGACCAGGATCACAAAGTCGGCCTGATCGACGGTTGCAATAAAAGGGCAGGATATCCCGGGAGGCGAATCAAATAATGCCAGGGCCGAGTGATCTGCTTCTTTTACAGCCTTTCTGATGATTGACACAGGGGAGTAAACCCCGATTTCTGAACGGCTTTCGATGAGCACGGCATTTCCGTTGTAAGAAGACGTTTTAACCTTCCCCAGAAGTTTTAATGTTTCCGTAATGGCCTTTGAATCACAGACATATGAGCACGCTCCGCAGTCATGGCATAAATCAGGAATAACCTGTATAAAATTATTCTGCGGCAAAAATACGATCGCGTTGTAATTGCAATACTCGTAACATTTACCACAGAAGGTGCACTTCTCAGGATCAATGACCGGTACATGCTGAAATACCTCAAGCGTTGATCGTTCTTCTCCAGTGAGGAATTCGGTCACATTGGGTTCCTCCGCGTCACAGTCAACCAGAGCTACCTGCACTTTCGAGTCCTGGGCAACCCAAAACAGGTTGGTGGCAATAAAAGTCTTTCCGGTTCCTCCTTTTCCGCTGGCAATCGCTATCTTCATTAAAAAACTGATTAAGGTTCACTGTCGCGGAATGGGATGTCAGAATTCACGCACTTCATACCTCCCTCCGCCTGTAACATTCTCTTCTGTACTGCTATTCTGTTTTCAGCTACGACAAAATCACCTTTATTTACCCCGAGGATATCAGCAATGACGCCGCACTTGACCATCAGTATAAAATAGATTTCCCGGTCTACCTGTTCGATTAAACCCTCAAGGTTTCCCTGCCCTTTGGAGATGATGACATCAGCCTGCGCATAAAGGTCATTAAAGTTTTTGGAGCAGTGTTCCAGGATGGTTGAAGGGGCATCATATCCATTGTCGATAATATTGGCAACATCATCCATGTGAACATATCGGGCGTCTTCAATCGTTGCAT
>CAZOYZ010000293.1:2777-6911 GCA_964584045.1 uncultured Prolixibacteraceae bacterium
TCGTTAATAACCGGAGCTCCCCGGACTGCATACCAGATGTTGGGGTGCTTCATGGTCTCAATAAACAGTTTATCGAAGACAATTTCCCCCGCATTGTCTCCCAAATAAAGCACCGTTTTTGCCTGTGAGACAGCCTGTTTTAATTCAGCGACCTGATTAATCGCAAAGCCTGTATGCAGTACCTTATCAACGGTTTCCATTAAGTTGTAATTGTCAGAAATCCCGTGATCCATGATGTTTCCTGCAACAGATAGGCGCAATGCAGTTTCAAAAGGATTCTCCGATGTCATGGTACGCCTTCTCAAATCATCGTACATATTCAAAACCTGATCGTTGCTCTGTTTTTTTATCAATCTGTACGGATCAATATTCTTACTGTACTTTTTGAACAGAACCTGTAAGTTCCTCGATAACTCAGGAACAGAAAAATTACTTTTATCCGGCGTGAACAACGAGAACATTTCTCCTGTAAATTGTTCTTTTTCACTGTTGGTCAGATTCACCCTTTCGATCATTTTCTCGAAGATACGGGCAAAACAAAAAAAGCATCTGTAATCTGAAACCACTTTTCTCTATATTTAATGATCACACGCGTTTGTACCGGTTACCAACGACTGCTGCAGCCAGTCGGATACTAATTCTTTTGGATTTTTAGGCTGGGCGCCAACATGAACCTGAATGTTTTGAGCAGCGAACAGATTAACGGCCCGTTGGCCCATGCCTCCTGCAATCACTTCTGTAACTCCCTTTTCTGCCAGCCATGCCGGAAGTAAGCCGGGTTCGTGGGGAGGCGGGGTAACAAGGGTTTCTGTGATGATGGAGTTGTTTTCCACTTCAATTAAGGCGAACTGCTGGCAATGACCAAAATGCTGACATAATTGTCCATATTCCAGCGGAACTGCAATGAGATGTTTCATAATCGTATTTTTTAGTATCAAGACACAAGTATCAAGAATTTATTTAAATCATCAATCAAGGCCGTACCGGATAAGCGGTACGGCCTGTGAAAAGGCTTATGAATTGCCTCCGGAACGGAAACCTCTCCCGTGTCTTAAGCCTTTCCCTGATCCCCGGCGTAACCCTTGGCCTCTCCCTTGCCCGGGTTGGAAGGAAGGCATTTGGGTTTGTGGATCTTCCTGAACTGCCTTTCCTTTGCTTTCGGGGTTACATCGTCCCATCCTCCTGCCGGTCATCGGGCCTTGCCCTTCGGGACCTCTTCTGTTTAATCCTGACATCATACCCTCCTTTTTAATTATTGTGGTTTAGTAAGTCAATAATGTCGTTTATGCTTTTTTCCTGATCAGGTAATACGACTAACTGAATCTGAAGCTGGTCAAATATCGATTTTACCTTCGCGCCGAATTCCCCAGAGACGACTTTCTTCGCGCCTCTTGACGCAACCAATTGAACTGAAGCAGGGCCGGCTCCTTCGATTTGGTCCTTATTCGGATTGGGAATAAACTCGACGGATTGTGTTTCCGTATCATAAATGACAAAGTAAGAACAGCGTCCAAACCGGCTGTCCAGTTGGGATGTCAATGCGTTTCCTGTTGATGTGATCGCTACTTTCATATTTTCTAGTATCAGGTATCAAGACACAAGTATCAAGACACAAAAATTTATATCAGAACTCCTTTGCGGGTCATTGGCGTGTTGCAATCGGGACATGTTACTTCCGGGCAGTTTGACGGAACATCCTTTTGCTTCTTCCCACACTGCGGGCAAACAAAAACATATTTTTCGCTGATCGCCCCGGCATTTTCGTGATATTGCCTGATGTCAGGTGAACCACAGAGTGCACAACCGGTTGCGTCCTGTTCCTTCTGAGGATGATTAAACCAGCAACCGCAACGATTACATGCATACCAGTCACTGTTGAAGTAAACTTTGCCCCCTTCAAAAACGATCGGACTCCCTTCCATAAAAGCCCGTGCCACTTTTCTTCGGGCACTTTCATAAATGCGGGCGAAAGTTGGGCGGGAAATGTCCATGACTTTTGCAGCGTCAACCTGGCCCAGAAGTTCAAAGTCACTTAACCGGATGGATTCATATTCTTCAAAATTGAGGACCACAGGTTGTCCTTCGTTCATGACTCCTATGGGTCTAAATCCTTTAAAATGAGGAGGATTATTGACTTTTCGTATCCTTTGGGGCCTTGGCATAATAGTTAAGAGCAATTGATTGATACAAATATAAAGATCAATTGCTTTATAAAAAATTTTCTTATCTCTTTTTTTAAAAATTCATTAGCCTTTGCAGAGAAGTCATTTTTCTTCAATATCCCATTTTTTAGGGATTGACGGAATGAGATTAATTTCTTTATTTTGCAGCCGATGAGACTATCCTTTATATATCGGATCAAGCGAATTTCGGCATTTATTTGTATGGTGGTGATCGCAATGCTGGCCGTGAACGACATTGTTTTTCTTCACGCCCACGAACTGCCCAATGGTGAAATCATTATTCATGCTCACCCGTACAATAAAGGTGCAGATTCAACTCCCCTAAAAAAGCATCACCACTCAACCTCGGATTATTTCACCATCCAAAACGTCCAGGTTCTGTTTCTTCTTTCTTTTCTTATTTTACCGGTGATATTAGTATATCGGAATATAAACCGGACTTTCGGTATCTGTCTAATTATTAATCAGGTTTGCCTTTTGGGTATCCCTGGAAGATCCCCGCCCATGTAGGGAAGATGTTTATCTTGTATTATTTTCTTAGTTTTTATTCAGACAGGAGCCTGGCATTTTATTTTCAATAGTTATCTCGTTTTGTTCAATGCTGTTGACGCGTAAAGAAATACAGGGGTGATCCATTTTGATCACATGCGGGGATACTCATCTGTAAGGTTTGGCATCTGTCGTCAAAGTCAAAAAAAATAAAAAACCACAAAATCAAACATGTATATCATGAAAAGATTAATTCTGGTCTTTGGGCTATCCCTTTTTATGGTGGCCTATGCGTTTGCCCAGGCTTCAAAATCCGGCGGAGATTCAAGAGATAATGCCGGGGCAGGAGGGAGACAACACAGGAACCGGTCTGGAAAAAATTGGGATCAGCATCTGGTAGGGCATGTGGTTTCGGGAGGGGAACATCTTCCGTTTGTTTCAGTCACCGTAAAGGGTACCACCATTGGGACTGCAACCGATGAAACCGGTCATTACAGGTTGATGAGTCTTCCGGAAGGGAAGCTGACCATCCGGGTACAGTCGGTCGGATATCAGCCGTCGGAAAAAGAAGTTACTATCGGGAAGGGGAAGACGGTAGAGCTGAATTTTGACATGAAAGAAGATATGCTGGGTCTGGAGGAAGTGGTTGTAACAGGCGATCGGAATGAAAAGAACCGGAGAGAATCGTCAGTCGTTGTGAATACGATTACTCCGAAGCTGTTTAACACGGTCAATGCAGTCACACTGAGCGAAGGGCTAAACTTCAGTCCGGGTGTGAGAATGGAAAATGATTGCCAGAATTGCGGTTTTAATCAGGTACGGATGAATGGGATGGAGGGCCCTTATTCCCAGATACTGATCAATGGCCGGCCCATTTTCAGTGGACTGGCGGGTGTATATGGTCTGGAACTGATCCCGTCAAACATGCTCGAACGGATCGAAGTGGTCCGGGGAGGAGGATCTGCGCTTTACGGGAGTAATGCCATTGCCGGTACCATTAACCTGATCCTGAGAGATCCGATCCGTAACTCGTATGAGTTTGGTGCTACAGGCGGTCTTTCAGGAACAGGTATCGATGGCTCCGGCGACCCGGCCGGGGATTATAGCGTCAATGGCAATGCTTCGGTCATATCGGACGATAATAAGACCGGCATGGCCATTTATGGTTTTTACCGTGACCGCCAGCCTTTCGATGCGAATGATGATGAATTTTCGGAGTTAACCAGGATCAAAAATACCACTTTCGGGTCCAGGTTTTTTCACCGTTTTGGGATGAGAAGCAAGCTGTCTGCCGACTTCTTTAATATCAAGGAGGAACGCAGGGGGGGCGACCGGTTTGATTATCCTCCTCACGAGTCGAACATTACGGAAGGAGTTGCCCACGACATCACGACCGGGGCTTTGACGTTTGATGTTTTCACCAGGGAGGCGGATCTGTTGTCTGTTTATTTCTCCGGACAGC
>CAZOYZ010000294.1:0-6907 GCA_964584045.1 uncultured Prolixibacteraceae bacterium
CGATGTAGTCTTTTTGCTCCTGTTTTTTCTCACCGGGTGAGTCGGTGTCAAACACCTGAAAATCTTCCCGGAAATAAGCCAGTTCCACAGGGATTGAGCCGTCGGAGCTGACAAAACAGGATCCGCCGTCGAAGATCAGCTCTGCCTGGGCGCCGATCTGATTGACATAGACGATGGGTAACCGGTACCGGACCGCATTTTCCACTAAAATATTTTTGCGCCAGTTTTCCTGATTATACGAAAACGGAGACGCCGACAGGTTGATCACCAGGTCCGGCTGAAGCCTGCTTAGTTCCTCCATGGGTGAAGTCTGGTAAAGCTTGTCACGTCCGAACTCGTTCTGAGTAGGTTGCTCGTCCCACAGATCTTCGCAAATGGTTACAGCCAGTTTCTTTCCCCGGTATTCCAGAAGCTGAAACTCATTGTTGGGTTCAAAATGACGGTATTCATCGAAAATATCATAGGTAGGCAGCAAAGATTTGCTCCTGAAGGCTTCAATTTTCCCTTCATTCAAAAAGTAGGCAGCGTTGTAAAGCTTTTTTCCCCGGCTGCCGGTGTTGATTGCAGGGGCTCCGACGAGAGCCGCAATACCCGTGCAGGTGCCGGCAATTTTTTTGACAGTTTCTTCTGCCTGCTCAATGAATTCCTTACGTTCAAGAAGGTCGTGCGGATAATAACCGGTTACGGATAATTCGGAAAACACCACCAGTTCGGCACCTGCTTCCTTTGCTTTTTGAACAGAACGGATGATCTTTTGCGAATTCTCCTCGAAGTCGGCTATCTGATAATTTAGCTGTGCAAGCGCAATCTTCATTTTTGTCGGATTAGTTTATAGCTTATTCCGGACTGTGACGGAATTTTTTTGCAAAGATAAAAAGACTTTTTGCTCGTCAGCTTTTCGGGCCGGGAATGAACGGTGAAGCTTAAAAAATCAGCGCAAGTTTAAGAACAACCGAATTGACCGTGGTTTTTCCATCGGCGAAATGTTCTTTGGTTACATCGGTCAGTCCGTCTTTCAGGATCACTCCAAATGACAACGCATTTCCTGACCCCAGATCGAAATCAGCGCCAATGCCCAGGTTCATCGCCAGATTGAATGGCCTGATCTCATCCTGGATGTCGGTCCAGCTCAGAACACCGTCGTTCGTGTCTGCTTTGGCTCCCACGTTGATGAAGCCTGAGAGACCGAACTGGCCCCAGTAGATCCATCGTCTGAACTGGCTTGTTTTGAGTTTGACCGCAAGGGGGACTTCAAGATATTTTAAGCGGAAAAGGATACTGCTCCCGGGATTAATGGTTTTACCGGCAAACCCGAATGATGTGGCATTGTGGTAATCCAGTTCTCCTCCTGAGTTGGTCAGGAGAAATCCCGTGGTTACAGCGTAGCGTTGCTGCTCATCAAAGAAAACATCTGCCACGATACCAAAATCATAGCCTGCCCTGACGTTTCCTCGCGATATTTCATCGGTGCCGGAATTCATCCAGTTGACCGAAGGTCCTGTGGAAAACGAAAGCTGGAAATCCTTTTGAGCAAAAAGGCCGCCCGGGATAATGAATGAACTGATAAGGACTAATAGTGTCTTCTTCATGCCTGAGACTTTTCTATATGGAACGTTTGTCTGTAAGACTTGTTGTGTTTTGATCCGGTTCCGGTTTAAGTGGTGCAATCTCGTTACCCAGGTAGATCGTCCGGGACGGGAACGGGATCTCAATATGGTTTTTGTCGAACGCTTCTTTCAGGCGTTTCCGGTACTCGCGGCCTGTTTCCCATTGTGCGCCCGGCCGTGTTTTGATCCTTCCCTTGATGATCAGAGCACTGTCTCCAAAGCTGTCCAACCCGAAGATTTCCATAGGCTCCGTCATTTTTTGACTGAACAATTCATCGGCGCTTAGCTCTTCTGCCACTTCCTTCATGATCTTCATCACGGCGGTCAGGTCTTCCTTATAGGTTACGCCAATGTCGAACACCATCGCAGACCATCCTTTGGTCATATTGGATATGGTATTGATCTTCCCGTTCTGAAAGATATGTACGGTTCCTGACTGGTCACGCAGGGTCACTGTCCGGAGCTGAATATCTTCAACCACGCCGGAAGTTCCGTTAAGGATCACGACATCGCCCATTCGGATCTGATCTTCAAGCAGGATAAAAAAACCGCTGATGAAATCGCGGACCAGTTCCTGTGCCCCGAATCCAACGGCCAGGCCAATGATCCCGGCACCGGCAAGTATGGGAGCGATGTCGATGGTGAATTTTTTCAGGAAGATCATGATAAATATCATCCAGATGATCACAAAAGAAGCCTTCCGAAGAATGTTCATCAGTGTCTTTATACGCTTTTCTGCTTCCAGATCCGGCCCGTCAGGATGGGCTGATGCCCTCTTTTGAAGTAATAATTTTAGCCGGTGAATAAAAAAGGCGACCATCCTTAACGAAACAGTTAAAAGAATGATGAGTAAAATGATGGAGGGAATTTCGGTGATGGTCCAGGTCACCAATTTATTTAAAAAGCTTTCCCAAAAACTGTGCGTAAAGATCTCTTCCATGGCCTTGTCTTTAAATAATTCGTTCACTTCGTCAGTCTTTTTTTGCCCGGCAAAGGCCAAAGGAATTTGGGCTTTGCTCTTGCTTCATCGAAACATTCCATCAAATTTATACCATTTTTACAGAAGAAAAATACCCGTTCACCGGAAAGAAATGGTTTTTTGGATTTCCCTTATTAATTTTAAGAGATCATGATTAAACGTTTTCATGGAAAAGAAGTCATAGAACTGTCATTGAAAGCAGGTATGCGAAAGTCCGGATTTCAACCATCCTGTAAAAATGACATTCTTCCCGGGATGATTCCGGGAAGGTGCCCGAATAAGCAGGAAAGGATTTTAATTATTGAACGATGAAGGTAATCATTGAAGGCTTAAGTAAAATATACCCGAACGGGAACAAGGCAATTGACCGCATTGATCTGGAAATTCCTGATGGAATGTTTGGTTTGTTGGGGCCTAACGGGGCGGGCAAGTCAACCTTCATGCGGATTTTAGTTACCCTGATGAAACCCAGTTCCGGGAAAGTCACCGTGGATGGCTTTGATCTGATCAGGGACCGTAAAGAGATCAGGAAAATGCTGGGTTATCTGCCTCAGGATTTCCGTTTTTTTTCCAAACTGACCACCTATGAATTCCTGGATTATGCAGCCCGGCTGGCAGGCATGAAATCGGTCAGGGAGCGTTCTTCAGCAGTTGACCGGATGCTGGAAGAGGTCGGGCTTTTTGAAGCGCGTGACCGGCAGGCCAACAGGTTATCGGGTGGCATGAAACGCAGACTTGGGATCGCCCAGGCCCTGATCAATAATCCCCGCCTGATTATTGTCGACGAACCGACAACCGGATTGGATCCTGAAGAGCGTATCCGGTTCAGGAATCTTCTTTCCACCATCTCGACCAACAATGTCATCATTCTACTTTCGACCCATATTGTGGGAGATATTTCGAGCACCTGTAAGAATATGGCTTTATTGAACAGGGGGGAACTGGTATACAGCGGAGCTCCCGACGACCTGATCGCAAAAGCAAAGGACAAGGTCTGGCTGGTCAGGGCAACTGAGGAGGAATACCTCGAGATTAACGAGAAATATCCTGTCATCTCCAATGTGCCGACCGCTGAAGGTTGGGAAGTGCAGGTCGTGGCTGATGAAATAAACGGATATGCCGGACACACCATCGATCCGAACCTTGAACATGCCTATGTTTATTTTATGGAAAGGAAGTTAAGCCATTGGGCGGATTGAATGTGAGATGTAAAAAAGATGATGACACAAGCAGCTAATAAATAATAACCGCCTATGATATCCATTCACTATATCAGGTCAATTGCCCTTTACGAAACAAAAACCCTTTTTCGCAGCTGGTTCTTCCGTATTTTTGCCGTCATTTCGGTGGTGTTCCTGTCTTTCTTTAATTTTGGAGTGCTTATCGAGTCGGGCGGCGGTGCGGGCGAGTGGCAGGTGAAGGGGCTCCCGTCCGTCATCCCGTACGTGAACCTGCTGTTCCTGAACGTCGTTCAGGCTGTTATCGCCATTTTCCTGGCCTCCGATTTTCTTAAACGCGACAAAAAGCTCGACACGACCGAAGTCATTTACATCCGGCCGATGACCAACGGAGAGTATGTAGCCGGCAAAACACTGGGGAACCTGGTAGTCTTTATCGTGCTCAATCTGATTATTATGGTGGTCTCTCTGATCTTTAACCTGATCACCAAAAATACTTCCGTTAACGGGATCGCTTACCTGTGGTACTTTCTCCTGATCAGTGTTCCGACGCTGATCTTCATTATGGGTCTTTCATTTTTGCTGATGTCTTTGATCAGGAATCAGGCTGTCACATTCGTGGTGTTGCTGGGTTATGTGGCGATCTCCCTCTTTTATCTGAAAGCTAACTTTTATTACCTGTTCGATTATATGGCCTTTAATATCCCCATGACACTTTCCGACTTCGTGGGGTTTGGTGATTTGAACAGGATATTGGTTCACCGCGGGATGTACTTTTCCCTGGGGCTGGCGTGTGTTTTTTTCACCGTGATCCTGCTCCGCCGGCTGCCTGATTCGGCCGGGTCGGGAAATCTTTCGTTTGTTTTCGGGTCTTTGTTTTTGGTGTGCGGCGTGTACCTGGGGTATGACCATGTTTCTTCTTTTTATAAAGAGCAACGTTTGCGGGCCGGAATGCTCGCCCTCAATGACCGGTATCTGGATGTGAAGCAGGTCGACGTGACTGACTACCGGATCAGCCTGGAACACCGGGGTGAAGCAATCGTGTGTGAAAGCATCATGGAGGCAGGGAATAACAGAACAGATACCATCAGTCCGGTTATTTTCACGCTGAACCCGGGACTGACACTTACTCAGGTTTCGGTTGACGGGAAAGAGCAACCCTTTAAGCGGGAGCTGAATATCATTGAATTAACCGGACTTTCGCTGGAACCCGGCGGGAAAATCCGGATCGTTTGCAAGTATGAAGGCACCATCAATGAAGCAGCCTGCTATCTGGATATTGACGATGAAACCAGGATGGAAGCCCATCGTAATTTTATGTACCAGATTGACAAGCGTTACGCCTTTGTGATGCCCGACTATTTGCTCCTGACCCGTGAAAGCAACTGGTACCCGGTCCCCGGAGCAGGTTTCGGAAGCAGGAACGACCAGTGGCTCAGCCGGCAGTTCAGCCATTATACGCTGGAAGTCGTCACGAAGCCGGGGTTGACTGCGATCTCACAGGGAACGGTGACTCATGAAAAGGACCGGTTTACATTCACCTCTTCCCATCCCCAGTCGCAGATTTCGCTGGTCATCGGAAATTATGAACAACTCCACAAAAACATCGAAGGACTTGATTTTAACGTATATGTGACATCTGGGCATGACTATTTTTTAGATTTTTTTGAAGAGATCAAAGATACCGTTCCGTCAATAATCATGGAGTCCCTTCAGGATTTTGAGCGAAACATCGATTTGTATTACCCGTTTGAACGGCTTTCACTGGTGGAAGTTCCCGTTCAGTTCTACTCCTATGAGCGGATACTGAGCGGCGCCAGAGAGCAGATCCAGCCGGAGATGATCCTTTATACCGAAAAAGGCGTGCTTGTTCGTGAAGCTGATTTTTACGGACGGATGAACTCGAGAAGAGGATTTGGCCCTTCCAGAGACGAAAATCTTACTCCGCGGGAGAAGAAGATCAATGTGCTGAAAGGTTTTCTTTCGACGTTCACCCAGGAGCAGGGGCGTCCTGATTTCAGGCGGTCACAGGGACAAATGCAGGTGGAAGAAAAACAAAATCCCTTTTACGCATTTCCCTTGTTTTACAATTATGCCCATTATATCCGTTCGGAGCGCTGGCCGGTCACCGACCGGGTATTTGAGGCCTATAAAAAACAGGCGAGCGAAAATCCCGGGATGGGATGGATGCGTGAAATGCAGGGAATGTCGGAGGATGAACAGGGAAACCTCGCGTTGCTTTCTCAAAGTTTTGAAGAAATTCTTAATGATCCGGAGCGAAAGCAGATCGTCGATAATGTGATCCAACTGAAGGGTTCTGCATTATTTTCGATCGTCAAACGGAAAACCGGAGACGAGCCTTTCGAAGATTTTTTATATGATTTTCTCGAACGTACAAAATTTAAGGTTACAGGTATTCAGGAATTCAATGAAGAACTCGTGCAACGATTCGGCATCGACCTGATCCCCTATATGAAGAACTGGTTTAGCAGTAAAGAATTGCCTGCGTTCCTGATCGGGAACGTGAATGCGGTGAACGTGCTGGATGGCGACCAGATGAAAACAATGGTGAAATTCAGGATCAGCAATACGGAAGGCGCTGAAGGTATTGTTTCCGTCGATTTCAGGATAGGCGGAGGTCCCGGCGGCCGCTTTGGGGGGATGGGAGGTGCACCGGAGACGATCAGCAAGCTGATTTATCTGGAAGGAAAGCAGACGAAGGAAGTGAGCCTGCTACTCAGCGGAACGCCGCGGGGCGCTGTGATCAACACGTTTACTTCCAAAAATATTCCGTCCCGGATACGGCTTTCGTTCGACGACGTGAAAGAAGATAAAAAGGCTGTTCCCTTTGAAGGGGAAAAAATGGTTGACGTACCGGTTCGTATTGCCGAAGACAATGAGATCATCGTCGATAATGAAGATCCGGATTTCGTCGCCGGAGCAGATAAGGAAACGAGCCTCTTGCGAAGATTGCTGACGGCTGATGAAGAGCGTGCCGATCAATATTCAGGTTTTTCAAGATGGCGTGCACCCCGTAACTGGACGTTGACCACGAACTCGGGTTTTTATGGCGCGTATATCCGTTCGGCTTATTATATCCGCTCAGGCGAAGGTGATCAAAAAGTCACCTGGAAGATACCGGT
>CAZOYZ010000295.1:0-6894 GCA_964584045.1 uncultured Prolixibacteraceae bacterium
TGAAGATCACGGAAAACAAGTGCAAAGGGGACTGGGCCGAATTTGTTAAGGAAATAGCCGGGGCTTATCCGGAGGCCGAAAAGATCACTTTGATCATGGATAACCTGGGCACCCATACACCCGGAGCTTTGTACCAACGGTTTAATCCGGCCGAGGCAAAGCGAATAAGGGATAGATTTGAGTTTGTTTATACTCCGAAACATGGCAGTTGGTTAAATATGGCTGAAATAGAACTTAATGTATTGAATAATCAGTGTCTGGGCCGTAGAATCCCAACCATTAAAAAAGTACGAAAGGAATCACAGGCTTGGGAACTGACCAGAAACGGGGCCAACAAGAAAATCAACTGGCAGTTTACCACGGAAGATGCCCGAATCAAATTGAAAAGACTTTATCCGTCATATGACTGTTGACCTGACACTAGTGGTGCGTTAATTTTTAAAGTTAACGCATCACTAGTATACTATTTTCTTATTAATTTTTTCTTTTTAACTTTAATAAGTCGAAAACCAAACTTTTATTATGTCCCTTTTAATAATTTCGCCTTATTTTTTTCAGGAAACAGCAGCCCGCGCAATCCAGGTAAGAAAGTTAGTGAAAGGTTTAGCTGAAGCCGGTTTGCCATTTTATTTGGCGACAAATTGTCAGTCACGACAAGAGAAAAAATATGGCTTTGATAAAATCATTGGGTTATCCAATAATGCCTGTTGGTATGATAAACCATTTAAAGGCGCATTGAGTCAAGATCTTAACAAATTACTAAGTTTTATCAGAGAAAATAAAATTGAAACCATACTTTCTATAACATCACCCGTTTATTCATCTTTTCTGGGATTGTTTCTGAAAAGGCACTATAAAAAAATCAGGCTAATTTGTTATTTTAGCGATCCCGTACCTGAAAATATATTACCCGTACCTTATTTTCAAGGTTACAAGTCAAACTTTCACAAAATTGACTGTGAAATTCAGAAAAGCAATATTCAGCGGTTATTACTGTTAGCCGACAAAATTATTATTCCCTCAGTTAACACTTTAAAATGTTTTGAAGACGCTTTTGAAACAAAAATCCGGCATAAAAGCTGCATAATACCCCATATTGGAGGAAAATTATCTATAGTGTGCAAAGATTTAGAATTAAAAAAATACCTTGTACATATCGGCAGCATGTATAACCGTTTTTCTGTACACCTTATTGAAGCATGTAAGCTTGCCAGGAAGAATTTTCCAGAAAAATTTCAGGGTTTGTTATGTTATGGAGCTGAAAATGCTTTTAACTACTTGGTGAAAAAGAACCATGCTGAGGACGTTGTAACTGTAAAATCTGCTGTTACTTACGAACATTCTTTGGAATTGATGAGACAAGCAGAAGTGCTCCTGCTTTTAGAAGCTGAAATGGACCATTCTCCCTTCATGCCCAGTAAATACTTTGATTATTTGTTTTCAAACCGCCCCATCTTGGCGGTTTCTCCAAAAGATAATTCGTTGAGTGAGTTTTACAATAGCTCACAGGACCTGTTAGTAATAAGAAATGAACAAAAAGAAATATACAATGCGATAGAATTTCTTTTTCAAAAAACAGATTTAATAATAAACAGAAACCTGGAACACCTTGAAAGTAGGAAAATTATTGAAAAGTATCTTAAGGTAATCCAGGAAGTTTATTCGGTAATCTAGAATTCACAATACTCCGTTAAATTTTAAGCGGCAATAATGCCGTAATATATAAGTTCTTTGACAATATCCTGATTTTTTATCTTGTTCGGGTTTACAGCGAACACGTCAATAAATCGTTCGAACAATAACATATTGTGGTACAGTGTTTTTATATCGGCCATCGAAAAAGCTTTACTTTAGGCAACTGAAGCTAGCGACAAACCTGGTCAATGTTTATAGAAGTGAGCGATGTGTTGAAATGAAAATGAGATTGTTTTTGCTTCTTGCCTGAGAATGGTCCAGACCAGTGTGTTGTTTGCCATCACGGTACAAAAACTCTATCTGGAAGCGGCTGCGGTAATAGTTGATAATATCCGATGCTTCCATTTCCAAATCGGTTGAGAAATAGATTTTATGGATTACTTTCCCTTTTTCAGAAGTGGTAAATTCGCAGGCTATTTTGATGTTCCGTTTGAATGATTTGGAATAAACAATGGCGCTGTAAACCGTTGTCAGTTGGTCAATTTTAATGACACTGAAATGATCGTGGTTCAAATTAGCCCAGTCTATTTTTCCATCATGTTTGCCAGGCCTGCCTCTTTGCCCGGTCTTTTCCCCGGTAAACAGGTATTTCAGGTCCGTATCATCGCGCAACCGGCTAATAAAATGCGTCTGTATCGAAAGAACCTTGTCAACAAACGGTTCCTTGGCAAAATAGGCATCACAGCGACAA
The DNA here is from genome assembly GCA_964584045.1 of uncultured Prolixibacteraceae bacterium. Lineage (GTDB taxonomy): Bacteria > Bacteroidota > Bacteroidia > Bacteroidales > Prolixibacteraceae > JBCFBK01. The sequence continues at coordinate 2,387 of CAZOYZ010000295.1, forward strand.
TATAGGAAGACAATTGGAACAGGGTATCTTTACGGGCGTATAAAACATGGCCGTACCAATCAAGCAGGTTTTCATCCGGTTGCGGCCCACCTTTATTTCCTGGTGTCTGAACGGCTTCAAGGTGAAAGGCAAAATGGTTGTCAACATCAATGGCAGCAATCCCGCTGATTTCAAGGCCCCACCTGGAAGCTTGGGCACAGCCCGACCAATACCGGCCAACCCCGGGAGTATGCTTCCCTGTTTTACTGATATAACTGGGATCGAAAGCAATGACAAACCGGCTACTGCCGTAAGAAATGGCCAAGTCTTTATTGAACCCCATAAAGTCAAAGGGTTTTTCAAACTGTTGCCGATACCGTTGTTCTGTAAATTGTCCCGTATCTTTCGAACTGGAAAAAGTTCACACGGCCTTTGATGCTTAAGAAAAGCATAAAGATTTCGGTCATAAAGTCCTTTCTCCACTTGTTGATATTTACTTTTTTATCTAATATACTATATACTAGCTTTTTATATAAATCATAGCCCTTGAGGATCATACTTGAACAGAATCTGGTAAATTCCATTAAGATGAACTTTTAACGCAGTATTGAATTCGTTAAGAAGACCAAAAATGAGATATTCAAAAAAAAATCTTTACATAGGACCTATGCCGGTTATTACACCAGGTTTATTCAATGCTGTAAGCCAAATAAACGCCATTAGGCCAAATAATCAGCATGCACTAAATACCTTGTTGCTGAATGCAGGCTATATAAACAATCCTGGCATATTAAATGGGAAGATGGGAATTTCCATGTTATTTTTTTATCTGGCAAAGCATTCCCAAAATTCGCTTTTTAGTCAATATGGTGAAGAGTTACTCGATCAAATATACAATGAGCTGCATTCTGACACGCCTGTTGATTTTGAAAACGGATTACCAGGCATTGGATGGGGAATAGAGCATTTGTTGCAGAATAAGTTTGTAGAAGCTGATACTGACGTTTTGGAAGATTTTGATTCTTTAATAAAAAATGAACTCATTAACAAAATACCCGAAAGAATTGAATTGCAAAACGGACTTTTGGGGTTTGGGGCATATTTTTTAAAGAGGATTAATTCTATTTATGGTTCCGGAAAAATTTCAAAGCAGATGTTAATTCATATTGTTGATAGATTGTGTGTTAAAATTCAAAACCCAAGTGAAATTCTGAAGGAACCACATCTTCTCAATAGAAAGATTTTTGATATCGCCTGGGGTTTTCCTGCCTTGTTGTGGTTTTTTAACGAATGTAATGCGCATTTTCCTTTTACCTCTCAATTCGGCAGTTCGTTTCAATCTTTGTTAGAGTCACTTACAGAGAAAAATAACCATCCTTCACTCCAAAGTAACAGGTTGCTTTTGGCCCTAGTAATACTAAAAATAAAAAGGAAAGAATGTTTTATTAAAGGAATGAAAGAACAAATGTTACGGAAGAGTATTGAAGGTATTGCATCAACTTTCCTTTCTGAGGTAAGCAGAATGGCTATAAAGAATGAGTTGCCCGGAAATAATTCTACTATAAGATACGGTTCTTCAGGCATAGCTTTAATTTACCGGCATCTGTATCGCTTGACAAAGAATATTCATTATAAGTTTGAAATGAAATATTGGATTACAGAATCTTTTCAAAGTACTGATTTTATGAAGCCCAATGAAAATGAAAATGCTTTTGGTATTATGGAAGGACTGGCAGGTAGATTAATGATTACTGAGCTTAGTCCGAGAAATTAGGCTCTGAACAAAATTTTTTACATAATGAGTACATTATCTGCTTTTTAGGCGTGATTTATTTAGAAAAAAAGTTGTGATTTTACTTTTTTGTTGTATCTTTTCTTTGATTTTAAACCAAAGTATTGTTATAGTATCATTAGACAATTTGCGCAATCTGAGTTTGATAATAATGTGATCAGCTGTGTCAAACCAAAATCCTGGTAATCGGCGGTACAGGATTTAAATTCCCTAAAATAAAAAAAGTATGAATGCCTGTTTCATGGGGTTAGGTTATATCGGTTTACCCACTGCTATTATTGCTGCCAAACATGGTGTGCAAGTACATGGTGTTGATATCAATTCGGAAGTGGTGGAAATGACTAACTCCGGTAGATCACATATCGTGGAACCGGGGATGGAAGAATTGCTTCGAGACGTGATTAGAAACGGAATGTTAAAAGCTTCCAATACACCGGAAGTAAGCGATGCCTATTTCATAGTAGTTTCCACTCCCTTTAAAGGAGACCACCAACCCGATATTTCCTATGTGGAATCGGCTACACGCATGGTAATTCCTTTACTTAAAGAAGAGGATTTATATGTTATCGAATCTACTTCTCCGGTTGGCACAACTGATTTAATGACCAAACTCATTTACTCAGAACGTCCGGAATTGGAAGATAAAATATATATTGCATATTGCCCTGAACGCGTTTTACCTGGTAATGTCATTTATGAATTGGTTCATAACGATAGAGTCATTGGCGGCATCGATAGAGCTTCTACTAACAAAGCCTTGGAATTTTACAGCCAATTTGTTCAAGGTACCTTGCATAAGACCAATGCCCGAACGGCAGAAATGTGCAAATTGACTGAAAACTCCTCTAGGGATATACAGATCGCTTTTGCTAATGAATTATCATTTATCTGTGATAAGGCAGGTATTAATGTTTGGGAATTGATAGAACTGGCCAACAAACATCCAAGGGTAAACATTCTTCAGCCCAGTTGTGGAGTCGGTGGACATTGTATTGCAGTAGATCCTTATTTTATTACGGCCGATTTTCCACGTGAAAGCCAACTGATAGCTAAGGCACGAGAGACCAATAATTACAAAGCCTTCTGGTGCGCCGAGAAAGTAAAAAATGCCATGCTTTCATTTGAACTCAAATACCATAAACGACCAGTAGTTGCCATGATGGGACTTGCCTTCAAACCAAATATTGATGATTTGCGGGAATCTCCGGCAAAGGCTATCTCCACTAAAGTTATGCAATCGTACAACAACGGAAATATTATTGTGGTCGAACCTAATGTAAAAGAACATAGTGTGTTCAAACTGACCTTTTATAAAGAAGCTTACGAAAAAGCTGATATTGTGGTATTTCTTGTCAACCATAGGGAATTTTCAGAGTTGAATTACCGGAATGACGTGGAAATACTTGACTTTTGCGGAGTATTCAAAAAATAGCAAAGGATGCGAAAGAAAGTTATGCTAGTTTTTGGTACCCGTCCCGAAGCCATTAAAATGGCTCCATTATGTAAGGAATTGGAAAAGTATCCAAATCAGTTTGAACCTATTATATGTATTACAGGCCAGCACCGAGAGATGCTGGACCAGGTACTCCGGTCATTTGAAATCGTTCCCGATTACGATCTGAACATCATGAAGCCGCGACAAGATCTGTATGATGTTACGAGTCGTGTACTATTAGGTATGCGGAATGTACTGAAGGAAGCAAAACCTGATCTTATTTTTGTACACGGTGATACTACAACCTCTACAGCATCAGCGTTGGCTGCTTTTTATCAGCAAATACCAGTTGCCCATATAGAAGCAGGATTAAGGACTCATAACATTTATACTCCCTGGCCAGAGGAAATGAACCGTCAGATTACTGGACGGATTGCCACCTATCATTTTGCACCGACATCGTTAAGTCAGCAAAATCTATTAAAAGAAGGCGTAAAAGAAGATCAGATTATAATAACGGGTAATACCGTTATTGATACACTATATATGATAGTGGACAAGCTTAGATCCGATATCTGCTTTTCAAAAAACGTGGAGAACGAAATTATTAGAAAAGGTTTAAAAGATGGTGTACTATATAACAATAAACGTAAGATATTGATAACGGCACATCGTAGAGAAAACTTTGGGGATGGTTTTATTCAAATCTGTCAGGCCATAAGAGATATGGGAGAGAAGTATCCGGAGGTTGATTTTATTTATCCAATGCATCCTAATCCAAACGTGCGGCAATCGATAAAACAAATATTTGGAGATGTGAGGATCTTGACAGGGAATATACATTTCATAGAGCCATTGGATTATCTTCCGTTTGTTTATTTGATGGAAAAGTCATATTTTGTATTGACTGACAGTGGCGGAATACAAGAAGAAGCACCTAGCCTTGGAAAGCCAGTGTTGGTGATGCGTAATATTACGGAACGACCAGAGGCATTAATGGCTGGGACAGTGGAACTTGTAGGCACTAATTATAACTTAATTAAAAGTCGAATTTCGAGATTACTTGATGATCAAAACTACTATAAAACTATGAGTATGGCGGTGAATCCTTATGGAGACGGATTTGCATGTCAAAGAGTTGTAAATAAACTGCTTAATGAGTTTTTCTTTTCAACTAAAACGCAAATATGAATGATAGGTTTGTAACATCTTTCTTGTCGACGAACCACTCGCTGGTTACCGGAAGGTGAAGATCACGGAAAACAAGTGCAAAGGGGACTGGGCCGAATTTGTTAAGGAAAT
>CAZOYZ010000296.1:0-6863 GCA_964584045.1 uncultured Prolixibacteraceae bacterium
TGACTTCCGATAATTACAACCGGATGATCAAGACGATCACACACCATTTGTCCGGGCAGTTTACGATTACCGATCTCACGTATGAACAAAATGAGTTAAGGTATTCCTATCATAGTAGTGGGTTTACCGGAATGTACAGCAATGGGGCAGTTCCTTCTTTACAGTGTATTGTGGATCTGACGAAAGATGACGGCAACTATCAGAACGAGTACGCGATCGCCTTGGTCTGGAAGGTGTTCCTGTTGCACCAGGTGACCGATTTATGGGGTCCGATCCCTTACACCGACGCCGGAAGCGGAAAGGAATACACGACCTACGAAAGTCAGAAGGATGTCTATTACCTGATGTTCGACGATCTGAAGAACGCCATCGATATTATGAAGGCTACGGTAGCTTCCAATCCGGCAGCAAACGCGTTTGGGGTTGGTGATATGATCTATGACGGCAATGTCCAGAAATGGCTGAAGTTTGCCAATTCGCTTCGTTTACGGTTGGCGATACGGATCTCCAACATCGATCCTGCCAAAGCAAAGACGGAGGGAGAAGCAGCCGCCGGAGGCGTCATGCTGAGCGAAACCAGCGATGATGCTTTCCTCGATCCCGGAAAGTTGGATAACACGACTACCGGGAATGGTTTTTCCAGGATTAACCCGTGGTATGAAACGGTGATGAGCGCCAGTATGGAAAGTTTCTTAAAGGGCTATGACGATCCCCGCATGAGCATTTATTTTGATCCGGTAGACGGGAGCCTGATTCCTTCTGCGGTGAATGCTTATCCTGAATTGATGGCGAACGTCGGCGGATTTCACGGCGCGCCCAACGGATACAGAAGCATCGAAGAAATGGCCAAGGGGATCGTTTCCCCGTGCTATTCCCGCCCCAACTATGCTCGTTGGAATGCCGAGACGAAAATGTCCGAGCCGATCCCGATCATGTTTTCGTCAGAGACCCATTTTCTGAAAGCGGAAGGGGCCTGGAGAGGCTGGAACATGGGTGGAGGCAGCGCGCAGTCACACTATGAAAAAGGAATTACGGTTTCCATGCAGCAGTGGGGTGTGGCTTCCGGCGACATTCAACCGTATATTAACAGCACGAAAACGCCGGTGAGTCCTGAAGAGTATTTGTATCACCGTCCTCCCACCACCGATATCCCGGTGAAGTTTGCTGCGAATCAGCAGGATCAGTTTGAGCAGATCATTACGCAAAAATGGCTGGCAAACTTTATGCTGACGGTTGAAGCGTTTGCTGAATACCGCAGGACGCGTCTTCCGAAAATTTACCCGAAAATCTTCTCCTCGAATACAAACATCGATTTAAGCAGAGGGATGATTATTACCAGGTTGCCGTTCACCCCGGATGAACGCTCAACCCAGCCGGATGAAGTAGCCAAAGCAACCGAGTTACTTGGAAAAGGCGCACAGGATCTGGAGAATGTTCCGCTGTGGTGGGACGTCAATCCAAATGGAAATTAGTGGATGCCCATGGCATCATGTCAGGATCAGGCCGGTATCATCTACCGGCCTGATTTTTAGGTGTGAACCGGTGTGATCTCCGTTGCAAACACAAATTGTCACAGAAATTTTAGGGGTTTCCAGGGGTAAATACCAACGAAAATGATATTTTTATCACCGAAACGTAACAAAAAAACGATCGAATGAAAAGTTATTTTGCCCGAACTGCGTTATGCTGCATGATTTTTCTGAGTCTGTTTGCGACCCGGTTAACGGCACAACCGGATACACTTTCTTTTTTGCATGTCACCGACCTGCACACGATATTTAACCTGGATATTTACCAGCAGGACATGGCTAAGAGCCGGGGACATTACGGACAGGGCGTCGAACCTGCGAGACAATTCCTGCAAACCATGCCCCTGAAAACAAACAGCGACATGGTGATCGTCACCGGCGATCTGGTCGATTTCTTTAAAGGAGAAACGCCCGATGGCGAGATGCTGGGATTTCAGATCGAACAGTTCAACCGCGTGGCAGACGATTGCACCGTGCCTTTATGGCTCACGTTGGGCAACCATGATGTCGCGGATTACGCCTGGGGAGACGGCGGTATGGTATCGGTTAAAAGCGTGGCCGGCGAAGCCCGCGCCGCCTGGATCCGGAACATCACCTGTTTTAAGGACGGAACCTATTACAGCAAGGTGGTCCAGGCCGGGCAAACAACCTTCCGTTTCCTGTTCCTCGACAATGGTTTTAATGCCATGATGCCGGGCGACAACATCGAGATGCCATACCTCGACAAAGCCCAGTTGTACTGGCTGGAAGACCAGTTGCAACAATCTGACGATGACACCGAAATTATTTTCATGCATATCCCCCTCCGTTCAAAAGATCCCGGCATGGAACCTTCGTCGGAACTGTACCGGGTGCTGGCCAGGACGCCCTCCGTGAAACTGATTGTCGCCGGACACAACCATGAGAATGGCATTACGGTCTTTCAGACGCAGGGAAATCAGGCGATCACGCAGGTGCAAACCGGCGCTTTTGCCAGGGATAACCAAAACTGGCGGCTGATCCGCCTGACGAACGATCAGATCATCGTTTCTTTCCCCGGGAAAACTGAAAAGGAAGTTGTCATCCCGGCGAAATAGGTCACTTCAGCACAAATATTCTCCTATGTCAGCTCAATCAAGTCAAATATTCTTTGTTCTGCTTCTTTTATTACCGTTCACGTTGCCTGCTCAGGACGCGTCCGGTAAAGAACTGCAGTTTGTCGTTTCCCCCTATATTCAGGATATCACCGACAGCTCTTTTTGTGTGATGTGGGAAACTTCGGTTCCGGTCAAAGGTCAGGTTTACTTTGCCCTGGCCCATCCTCATGTTTTGAAAGCTGAGCTGAAAGCCCGGGCAAAGGAAAGTGTACCGCTGGTTCTTCATAAACTGATCATCGACGGTCTGAAGCCGGATGAGCTTTATTTTTATCAGGTTGTAAACGTGAGTGAGCGCGGCGATACCCTGAAAGGACCGGTTACTCAAATAGTCATCCCTGATTACAGCCAGTCGGCGATCTCCTTTACCGTGGTAGGGGACAACCAGGGAGATACCGGATGCTGGGAGCGATTATCAGATCTCATGTTTAAGGAATGTCCCCGGTTCGTCATTCATTGCGGCGATATGGTTGCTTACGGACACCATAAGGATGACTGGACGGATGAGTTTTTCAAACAGGCGCAAAACCTGATGCGTCACATTCCGCTTTACCCGGCAATCGGCAACCATGAGATGAATGATGAAAAGTATTATCATTACTTTAACCGCCCTTACGACGATGCCTTCTATACGGTAAAAAAAGGAGATTTACGGTTGATCTTTGCCGATACTAATAAAGATTTGCTGCAAGGCGCGGAACGGTACCGGAAGCTGGAAGAAACGCTGGCCACCTGTAAAGAGCGCTGGAAAATCGTGATCCACCATCATCCGCCTTTTACCTCGGACATCGCTTCATACCGGAGTTCGCTGATGGCTGTGGCCGATAAAGGTGATCCCAACATCTTCCAACTGAAGAACCTGTACGAGACTTATGGTGTCGATCTTGTTCTGTCCGGGCATGTACATGGTTATGAACGGAGTTATCCGGTCTGCAAAAACCACATTGACGAAGAAAACGGGGTGGTGTATGTGATCTCGGCCGGTGGCGGAGGTGGTTTTAACCAGGAGTCGTCGTACCAGGAATGGTTTACCCGGAGAACAAAAAAGATCAGTCACTTTCTAAATGTACAAATACAGGGAGACGTCATGAACGTGGAGGCGATCGATACTTCCATGATCGTCTTTGACTCCTGGGAAATAAAAAAGCCTTCATTGGAGAGAAGGCTGAATGCTCCGCTGATCACCCTTTCTCCCGGATATTTTACAGACAGTACCCGGATCACGATTGAAAATACCAATTCAACCGGGTCAATCAATTTCCGGTTAAATGACGGGAACTACCAAACTGCATTCACAAAAAAAGTTTCGTTCACGTGTGCCAATACGGCTACCATTTCCGCCGTGGTCAGCGAACCCAACAACAGCAGCCGTGAGGCGCTTAAAACGGTTGTTAAACTTCCGCTGATGGGAAGGCAGCCGGCAAAGTCAGCCAAAAAGATCGAAGCCGCTTATTATGAAGGCTATTTTACGGTGCTGCCCGATTTTGAGCGTCTGAAGCCAACCCGCGTATTTACGCTGGATTCCCTCTCGTTATCCGGTATTCAACCCCGTGTCAAAGACCATTTCGCGGTTCGTTTTACCGGAGAGATCACCATTCCTGAAAGTCAGGTATACCGTTTTTTCCTGGAATCGTTCGACGGGAGCATGTTGCTTATTGACGGACGGTTGATTATCGGTAACGACGGCGTGCATTATGAAATATTCAAAGAAGGTTATGCGGCCCTGGAAAAAGGCACTCATCACATTGAAGTTCGTTTTTTTGACTTTGAACGGAGGGAAACCCTCAACCTGAAAATGGGCAAACAGGACGGGGAAATGGTTGATATTAATCACTATATAAGGAGGCTGTTTTAAAACTCTCATCAGGGGGTACAAATTCCGGCAGAGCCGACAGATGGTTTCAATCGCTTGGTAAATATTCGACATTTGGTATTTTTGTATCAAAACTGTCTCATTGAAAAACTTCGGGAAAAATAGTGACGATCAGTTAATTCTTGGTCTGAAGTCGGGGAATATCCTGGTTTTCAATCATATTTTTGAAGTTTACAGCTCCAAGTTGTTCCTTTTTGCAAAAGCGTATTTAGGATCGGTTGAAGATTCGGAAGAGCTTGTGCAGGAAGTTTTTACGATCCTTTGGGAGAAACGTGATCAGTTAAAAAGCGGATATTCATTTAAATCGTACATTTTTACCATTGCGTTTAATATCATCAAAAAGCACTTTAAACAGAAAGCCCTGTTTAAAAAATTTGCGCAGGAAGAATTGCTGAATGAGGCTACAAGCGAACAATCACAGGAAATTGACTACCATTCGTTGAAAAATTATATTCTTGAATTAGCGGGAACGCTTCCGGAAAAGCGTCGCGAGGTCTTTATGAAAAGCAGGTTTGAGGGACTATCCAATGGGGAAATCGCAGAGGAACTTGGACTTACCAAAAAAACGGTCGAGAATCATTTGAATCTGGCATTAAAGGAAATCAAAAGTAAAATGGAAAAAGGAAAGCTGCCGGTTATCCTGTTCTATTTCATGTTTATCGAATAATTCTGAAAATTTTTTGATTTTGCTTGGGTGCATCGCCGTGGTTAGCGATATAATGGAGCGTATAACCCAATCGTAGATGGAAAAGAAAGGTAAAAAAGGTCCGGATGTATCTCCCCGGGATGCAGATTCCCTTCCTGACTGGATGGAGAAACAGTTTGATGATGAAAAAAATGAACCGGTCTTAAAGGAAAACCTGAAGAACAAATGGATCGAATTCCTGAACGCTTCCACCCCTGTCGTTGACTTAAAGCATATCCTGTATAAAATTCATTTCAATATGAATGTGAAAGAGAAGGGAAAACCTTTATCGGAAACAAGGCGATTGTATCACTGGTTCTCAAAGGTTGCCGCGGTCATCGTGCTTCCCTTACTGATTTTAAGTATTTATCTTGTCATTGATCGGGTTTTTGAGCCGTTACAAGTCTCCGAAATTGTTGCTCCCAAAGGAGAAAAAGTGCAATTTATCCTGCCCGACGGCTCGTCCGGTTATTTGAACTCCGGTTCGACCCTTAAATATGCTTATCCTTTTCATAAAAGACTGGTGGAACTGGATGGTGAAGGTTTTTTTGAAGTCGTTCATGGAAAAAGAGAGTTTACTGTTCAAACCCACGGTTTGAAAATAGAAGTTCACGGAACCCGTTTCAATGTTTGTGCTTACCGGGATGATCCCGATGTGGTGACAACCCTTGAAGAAGGGAGTATCACGGTGATCAGAAATGCGGACTGGAAAAGAATAACCATCAAGCCGGGGCAGCAGGCCATTTTTAGCAGAGCGAACGATCAGGTGACCAGTAAAAAAGTCGATGTCGGTTTATTTGTATCGTGGAAAGAGAACATGCTGAGGTTTCAAAATGCCCCGTTTACTGATGTGGTAAAAAAAATGGAACGCTGGTATGACGTCAGGATCGTGCTGGATGACAAGCTCATGCTCACGCAACGTTACACGATGACCGTTAAAACGGAAAGCCTCCGGGAAATGCTTGAGTTGATGCTTGTCACTACGCCCATGAGCTACGAGATCAAAGAAGACCTGGTTTATATCACTTATAAAAACGGGGTGCCTATGAAGTAAATCCATTAAAAAAGAAGAAGGAAAGTGTTCCTGCACCTTCCTTCCGCGGTCCGTGTTCCTGCACGAACCTGAGATAATTTACCCCGAAAGGGAAATGTATCACTCAATACGACAAATTTATGAAAAAAAAATTAATGTTTTACCCGTGCAGGTGGGATAAAGACCTGCGTAAATTAGTTAGAATTATGAAACTAACTGTGACGATCATTTTGGTGGCACTGATACAGGGAAGCGCTTCTTCGGTGTATTCACAAACAAAGCTTAACCTGAAAGTGAACAATACCGCTATTGAGTCGGTACTGCAGCAAATAGAGGAGCAGAGCGAGTATTTTTTCCTTTACAACAATAAGCAGATCGACGTGACCCAAAAGGTCAATATTGAATTAACCGATAAGACCATTGAGGAAGTTTTGGAAACAATCCTTAAGGAAACCGGCATTCATTATCTGATGAAGGACCGGCAAATCGTGTTATATGGCAGTGACTTAAGCTCAGTCACAAATTCCGTTGGAAAGGCGCAGGCCGGTCAGCAGCTAAAATCGGTTTCCGGGAAAGTAACAGATACTAATGGTCAACCTCTTCCGGGAGT
>CAZOYZ010000297.1:0-1806 GCA_964584045.1 uncultured Prolixibacteraceae bacterium
GCTTATTTTTTGGACAGGGAAAAGAGAAATTCCAGTCCGCCTTCGGCGCGGTTTCGTACCGAGATTTCGCCTTTATGCAACTGTACGGCGTTCTTGACGATGGCCAGTCCGAGTCCGGTCCCTCCTTTTGAGCGGGTACGGCCTTCGTCGACGCGGTAAAACCGTTCAAAGATGCGGGCAAGGTGCTCTTCGGGAATGCCTTTCCCCGAATCGGCATAACTGAAATAATAGTACTTTTCGTCTTCGAGGTATTGCCGGATCCGGATCGATGTTCCCGAACCTGCATAGTTGATCGTATTTTCGATCAGATTCTGAAAGACGGACGACAACAGGCTGCCGTTACCGTAAACCATCACCTGTTCAGGAACATGGAGCTGAAGCTGAATATTTTCGGAATTGAGGCGGGACTCCAGGTTTTCGATCACATCTTTGATCAGCGGGAGAAGCCTGGTTTTCTTGAATTCGAACAGGTCGCCTGCATCTTCAATGTGGCTCAACAGGGAAATATCGTTGATCAGGTCATTTAACCGCTCGCTTTGGGCGAACGCCCTTTCAACAAAATAATCCACCTTCTCAGACGGCATGCTCCGGTTGTTCAGGATGGTTTCCAGGTAGCCTTTCACCGACGCCAGCGGGGTTTTCAGTTCGTGGGCGATGTTGGATGTCAACTGCTGTTTCATCAGACGCCTTCTTTCGGGACGGGTAATATCTTCGACCAGGATCTCAAAGCTTTTATCCGCAAAAACAATACCCTGTATCCTGAAATACAGTTCATTTTTTGTCAGTGTCATCTGCACCTGCGGTAAGTCTCTTGGACTGATCACCACATCAGGACGGAGGTACTTTTCGATCTTCCTGATAAGCGGGTGGAATTCCGGTATTTCGAAAAAGGCTTCCGCGGAAATGGTCGATTTTTCACTGATCAGATTGATATACTGGATAAAGTGGCTGTTAACCAGAATTTTCTCTTTTTGTGATGAAAAGAATGCGATACCTTCCTTCAAGGCGTGCAGATGATTATACAGGCGTTCTTTCTCCGCGATCAGGTCATCTTTTGCGCGTTTCAGCCGGTCATATATGTTTACGATCTGCCGGCGGATATCTCCGAATTCCGAATCCGGAAAGTCAATATTAGGATCAATATCCTCATTTTTACCGGCACGCACGGCAAAGTCACGCAGTTTCGTGATGAATTCACCAAGTTTCCGTGTCACCAGGTAAAGGATGAGCCACATGACCAGGAACGTCGACAGAATGAAAAAGATAAACAGGCGTTCGGTTTTTAAGAAAGTTTGGATCTGGATGTCATAAACTACGGCACATCTTACGTAATAATCGCCGTAATAGCGGGCATAGTAATAAAAATCCTGTCCGGTGGAAGCAGACTGCCTGATGTTTGATCCTTTCCCTTCATAAAGCGACTTTTGCACCTCTGCCCTGGCAATATGGTTTTCGAGGGCGCTTACATCCTTGACAAAGCTGTCGTAAAGGACCTTCCCGTCATTGTCGATGATTGTGATCCGGGTATGGGGTTCGGGCACCATGTATAATAACGAGTCGAGCTGTCTGAGCCCGTTTATGCCGTTCAAACGATGATGTTGAATGTACCGGTGGGTGATCTCGGCAATGTTATCGAGAGTCGTTTCAAGTTCGGCTGTCCGGTATCTCTTTTCCCGTTCAAACTGGAATAACAGGATGACCAGCGAAAATAAGGTAAAAGCGGAAAAGAAATAAATGAAAATTCTTTGCCGGTATGTTCTTCGTCCTGCCATGATCTTTTTATTTTTCTGTCTGAAATCTAAAAAT
>CAZOYZ010000297.1:1906-6844 GCA_964584045.1 uncultured Prolixibacteraceae bacterium
TTATTGCTCCTTCACCTTTCAAAACAATATCCGTATCCTGAACGGCCCACGATCGAGTTGCCGTAATTCCCGATCTTCTTTCGAAGGCGTGCGATGTTGACATCGACATTCCTCTCGGTCACGATCACGTCGTTACTCCATATCCGGTCGAGAATTTCCTGCCGGCTGATGAATTTTCCCTGATTGCGTAAAAGCAGGGTCAATATTTCAAATTCCTTTCGGGTCAGGGTTACCGGCTCATCATCGATGCTTACCAGCTTCCTTCCCAGGTCCAGAACCAGACTACCCGACTGAAGCACGTGGGACGGTTCGGGAATGATCCGACCCCTTTTCAGGATAGCCTTGATCCGGACGATCACCTCTTTGATCGAAAAGGGCTTAATGATGTAATCATCACCGCCGACATTAAAGCCCGTGAGCAGGTCATTTTCCGAAGCCTTCGCCGTTAAGAAAATAATAGGGACTTCAAGTTGACGTTCTTTCCGGATGATGTCGGCCAGTTTATAGCCTGACAGACCTCCCATCATCACATCGAGCAGGATCAGGTGATAATTCTCCAAAGGCTTGTTCAATGCGTCCTCGGCCGAGATCACCGTATCGACTTCAAATCCTTCGCTGGAAAGGTTAAACTGAAGGATTTCCAGCAGACCTTCTTCATCGTCGACAATTAATATACGTGGCGCCTGGTTCATTAGTCTTCCAGTTTATGGTGTCTGATATCTCGTCCCTCGATCGAATAAATAGCTGCCTCGGCGATGTTGGTCGCGTAATCGGCAATCCGTTCAATGTTTGACATCATTTCCTTGATCGTCACCATGCTGGTCAGCAAATGCCTGGTCTTTTCCTCCGATCCCGTTTTGTTCAGTAATTTTTTCAGCAGCTTACTGTTTACTTCATCCAGGATATCATCGTTTTTAATGGTCCAGATTGCCAGTTCCCGATCATTCTGGATGAATGAAACCAGCGACTGCCGCACCATTTTGGCGCTCAGAATGGCCATATTCGACAGGATCTCATTAAATTGGTTATACAATTCCGGGGCTTTGATCTTTTGAATAAAATGGCTGATGTTGACAACCAGGTCGCCGATCCGTTCCGCATTGATCAGGATCCTGTAGCAGGCCATGATCCGGCGCAGTTCTGACGCCATGGGCTGATGCAATACGATCGTATTGACGATCTTGTCGCTCAGCTTCACTTCCGCCTTGTCGATTTCCTTTTCGTTGGCTCCGATGGCGTTCATGACTTCGTCCGATATTTTCAGGTCGCCCGAAGTTAATAACTGTTCGATATGATCGAGCTGTTCCAGGACGAGATTGGCCAGCCTTTCAAAGTCAGTTTCTATTTCGCGGAGCGCATCATCTTTTCTTATGGTCATCGTTCTGTTTTTAAGGTTATCTGAAATGCTCATTAACCGAACTTTCCGGTCAGGTATTGTTCAGTTCTCGGGTCCCTGGGATTGGTAAACATGTTTTTTGTTTTGCCGTACTCGACCAATTCACCAAGATACATAAATAATGAATAATCGGAAATACGTGCTGCCTGTGACATGTTGTGCGTCACCAGTATAATGGTATATTGCTCTTTCAGTTTGACCAAAAGGTCCTCAATTTTTGAGGTGGCGATCGGGTCAAGTGCCGAAGTCGGTTCATCCAGGAGAATGATCTCCGGGTTAAAGGCCAGCGCACGGGCAATGCAGAGCCGTTGCTGCTGACCACCCGAAAGGAAATTCCCTTTTTTGTGAAGCGAATCCTTTACTTCCTCCCATAAGGCCACATCGACCAGGGAGCGTTGGACGATCTCGTCCTTTTCTTTCTTCTTCAGGCTGATGCCGTTCAGTTTGTAACCGGCGATCACATTGTCGTAAATGCTCATGGTAGGGAACGGATTCGGACGCTGGAAAACCATTCCCATAGCACGGCGTACTTTAATGGCCGGCATATTAAAAATATTCTGATCATGGACAAGCACCTGTCCCTGCATGGATATGTTTTCATAAAGCTCATGCATCCTGTTCAATGCCCTTAATAATGTGCTTTTCCCGCAACCCGACGGTCCCATGATGGCGGTCACCGTATTTTTTCTGATGTCGACAGAGACATTCTTTACCGCCTGATTCTTGTCATATGCGACCGTAAGGTTCCTGATGGAAAGAGCAGGATTTTTTATTTCAGCAATCGTTGTTGTTATCATGGCTATTTTCTTTGTGCAGCGATCTGTCTGGAGATCACATTCAGCATGAGGATCATGATCATCAGTAAAAGAGAGGAGCTCCAGATCAGACCGATCATATTGGGGTCATTGTAAAACTCCCAGATGAGCAGGGGTATGGCGCTTGTTGGTTCAGAAATATCAAGATTGATCACACCGCTTCCGAGAGCGGTGAGCATCAATGGGGCGGTTTCACCCAATATGCGGGAGATTCCCAGTAAGATCCCCGTCAGCAGTCCGCTGAATCCCGTCGGGATCAAAACCCGTAATATGACCTTGTGATAAGGTGTGCCCAAAGCCAGCGCTGCTTCTTTCAGCGTGGCCGGTATCATCTTCAGGGTTTCTTCGGTGGAACGCACGATCATGGGAAGCATCATGACGGAAAGGGAAACGCTGCCTGCCAATGCGGAGAAACCCATCGTCACATGTTTCACGATCCAGAGGTAGGAAATCAGCCCAAGTACGATCGACGGAACACCCTGGAGGATTTCGGCGATATTCCGGGTCAGGTTGGCCAGGAATTTACCCTGATTCTCGTAGAGGTATATTCCCGTGAGAATACCAACCGGAATGGCGATCAGCGAAGCCATTGTGATCATGAGCAGGGTACCGGTGATCCCGTTGGCGATCCCCCCCGGGATCTTCTCCCCGCCGGCAACGGCGGTCATTGCTGCAAAGGTGTCAGGCGTATTTTCAATGAGAAAGTCCAGACTGATTTGCCGGTAACCCTCCATCACAAGCTTGTAAATGATGAGGATAATGGGAGACGCAGTTAACAGCGAGAGGACGACAACCAGGATCATGGTCAGTTTGTCCTTCAGCATCCTGAATGATGACCGGTCCCCGTATGTTGTTATTGTTGCTGCTTCCATTGTTTTGTTATTAACCACAAAGGCACATCAGGCCACATAGAATCATTTTCGACGCTTAGGCAGTCATTTTTTTAATAATCAGCTTACCGATCCCGTTCACGATCCCTGTGATCAGGAAAAGCAATAATCCGATGGCGATCAGCGAGCTTAGCTTGAGTCCCTCTGCTTCGCCAAACTGGTTGGCAATAACGCTGGCCATGGTATTTCCTGTCGAAAGAAATCCGGATGGGACGATGTTGCTGTTCCCGATGAGCATGGTTACGGCCATGGTTTCCCCGAGTGCCCTTCCGAAAGCCAGAATGTATCCGGCGATAATTCCGGAGCGTGCATTCGGGACGGTCACGGTTTGGATAACTTCCAGCCGCGTTGCACCCAGCGAATAAGCGGCCTCCTTCAGATCGTTCGGTACCAGGGCAATGATCTCACTGCTCAGTGACGTCGCATACGGAATGATCATGACCGCCAGGATCAGGCTTGCGGTGAGCACTCCGTATCCCTGGTTGCCGGCACCCATATCAGACAATAACGGGCGTAAGACGTAAAAGCCCCATAATCCGTAGACAATTGAAGGGATCCCCGCCAGCAGATCCACCAGCAGGCTCAGGATCCTGGCCACCCGCGTTCCCCTGAAATATTCGCCCAGAAACAGGGAGGTCGAAAAGGACAGCGGCAGACTGATGATCAACGCAGCCACAGAGGTCATCAGCGTTCCGGCGATAAATGGAAAAGCTCCGTACGCTTCCCTGCTTTCGGTGGGGTCCCACTGGGCTGAAAAGATAAAGTTCAGTCCAAATACCCGGAACGAAGGAATGGATCCTTCCACCAGCGAATAAACCATCCCACCGGCCAGCATCATGATCAGAAGGGCTGAAAGGGATAAGACGGTTTTGGTGACTTTATCGCTGCTCATCGGGAAAAATTAAAGTGGGTTGTTGGCTGTTGGCAACTGACAGGTGGCTGCCAGGATACCGGTACGTTAGTTGCCGGCTGTCAGTAAGGGTTCGCCCTGATAGGTGATGTTTCTCAATACGGTTTTTGCTTTGCTCACGGCATCCTGCGGCAGCGGTGCATAATGTACTTTTGCAGCCTGTCCCTGGGCCTTTTCACTGACCAGCCAGTCGAGCAGGGCTAACGTGGCCAAAGCCTGCTCCTTTGTCCGGCTCTTATAGGCCTGTTCCTTATACAGGATGATCCAGGTAAAACCGCTGATCGGGTAAGAAGCCGGATCGGCTGAGTTGGTCAGCATGATCCTGGTATCGTCGGGAATATCTCCCTTCGCGGCGGCGCTGATACTTGCCAGGTCGGGGAGAATATATTCTCCGGCACTGTTTTGGATGCGGGCTGTCCCGATCTTCTGCGCAAAAGCATATTCGGAACCGATATATCCGATGGTGCCGGGTGTCTGACTGATCGTGCCGGCAACCCCCGGGTTCCCTTTTGCTCCCATGCCGACAGGCCATTTCAGCGACTTTCCTGTTCCTACCTGGTTGGCCCATTTTTCGCTGATCTTACTCATAAAATCGCTGAAGATATGGGTGGTCCCGCTGCCGTCCGACCGGTACACCACGGTGATGGACTGATCGGGCAAACCGGCCCCTGGGTTAACTTGTTTGATGAGCGGATCATTCCATTTGGTCACTTCACCCAGGAAGATCTTTTCGAGCAGGGCATTCGATAATTTTAAGTCATTCACGTCCGGCAAATTGTAGGCAATGACAACCGCTCCTATACAAGTGGGGATATGAACGATCTCAGCCGGCATTTCCTTTTGCTGTTCATCAGTCAGAAATGCGTCAGTGGCCCCGAAATCAACGATCTGATCCTTCAGGCTCCGTATCCCTCCTCCGGACCCGAC
>CAZOYZ010000298.1:0-6840 GCA_964584045.1 uncultured Prolixibacteraceae bacterium
ACCTCAAGCCGGTCTTCGATTTGCAAAAGGATATTTATCTGGGAATCCTGGCAGACCTCGATCTGGCCAATACGCTTTTGTCAAAAGACGCTGTCGCTTACACGAACATTGACGCCAAACAGGATGTATTGTACAATGGTGACCCGGTAAAATGGAGAAAGTTCGCCAATTCGCTGGCGTTAAGGTACTACATGAGATTACAGGCGAAAGAGTCAACCGTTGCGCAGGAGGGAATTAGCAAAATCGCCGCGGATCCCACGAAATATCCGTTGATCACTGTTTCGGATGACGATGCATCAATTGGTTTTATCGGGACAGCAAACGAAAATTCAAATCCGTTGAATACCGTTTACGACATCGCCCCGGATGGCTCATATATGCGGGTAAAAATGGCTGCCACGCTGGTGAATGCCTTACAAAATTACGACGATCCGCGTTTGGCCGTGTGGGCCAGGAAAATTGAAATTCCGCTGGTACTGGTCCCGGGAACAGGTATTGACGAAATTGTTGACGGGAAACGCAACGTTTCGCAGGATGTCGTTGATGCTTTTGAAAACACCAATTCCATGACAGTCGATTTTGACCCGGAATTTGCAGGTGTCCCAATTTCACATTCCCGGGTTCAGATCTTCAATATGAATACGGCAAACGCGGCTCAGGGAACGAAAAACCCCCATGCCTCTCACCTGAACGACCGTTACCGGTTGACCGCGGACCCGCTGGTACTGATGAGGCTGATGTCGGCTGCTGAGGTCAACCTGATCCTGGCAGAGGCAGCCTTCCGTGGGTGGATCACCGCCGGCGCCGCAGCCACTTATTATGCGGCCGGCATCAAAGAATCGTTCGATGCCTGGGGAGTGGGTAATGCCTTTGACGCGTATCTCACCCGCGCTCCTTACGACGGACTCGAGAGTATCATGGAACAAAAGTGGATGGCCAGCTGGACCACCGCGCAGGAGGCCTGGTTTGACTGGAGAAGGACAGGGCTTCCCGTGATGACTACCGGACCGTCGGCGGTAAGACCGGTCTTGCCGCTAAGGTGGTATTATCACGCGGATGATGAAATTGCCAAAAACAAGGAAAACGCCGACAAGGCTATTGACCGGCTGGAAGCAACCGAATATCTCGGGACCGATCAAAGCAAAAACAGTGCCTGGTCTAAAATGTGGGTACTGCAGGGAACCGGAAAACCTTACTAGATTGGGGATTACCGGATTACCAACTGGATTACCGGATTTTCAGAAAGAAGATTTCAGAAAGAGATCTGATGCAAAAATCAGGCAGGCAAACTCGTTGTTTCGCCTGCCTGATCGATGCAAAACATACGTATCATTAAACAATATTCACAAAATGGGAAAAAAAATCTTCACTGTTCTGATCCTTTTTTATTCATTTACCGTAGCTTCCGCCGGACTAAACAAGCCGCTTACACCTGAAACTGCACTCCGCTCCTATCTGCACAATGGTGATCAATCCTTTCAGTGGGAAGTTCAGGAAAAGTTTGAAGCAGGAGACGCCACCTTATATCGTTTGATCTTTACGTCGCAAACATGGCGTACTATTTTATGGAAACACGAATTGACCGTGATCGTTCCCAAAGATCTGAAATATCGGGATGCGCTTCTTTTCATCACAGGAGGAAGCGTTAAAGATGGGGAGCCCAATATCCACCAATGGGACAAAGGTGAAATTGTCTCATTCAGTGAAGTCGCAAAGAAAAACAAAGCCATTGTGGCCATCGTCTGGCAGGTTCCCAATCAGCCGCTCTATGATGACCTGACCGAAGATGCCCTGATTTCATACACCCTTCACAATTATCAGAATGACCATGACCTGACCTGGCCTTTGTTGTTCCCCATGACAAAGAGCGCTGTCCGGGCCATGGACGCCGTTCAGGAATTTGCCAAAAAAGATTTAAAAACCAGGGTGAATGAGTTTGTGGTTTCCGGAGCCTCCAAACGAGGCTGGACGACCTGGCTCACGGGGGCCGGCGACAAACGGGTCAAAGCCATCGGCCCCATGGTGATCGACGTGTTGAACATGCCCGTCAATGTCGACTACCAGAAGAAAGTCTGGGGTGACTACAGCATCCAGATCCAGGATTACGTGAACCTGGGGATCGCCCAGCAAATGGACACCCCCGGGGGCAGAGACCTGGTGCAAATGGTCGATCCGTACTCATACCGGAAAAGCCTGACCATGCCCAAAATGATCTTTATCGGGACTAATGATGAATACTGGCCGGTAGATGCGATCAAGAATTACATTGACAGTATCCCGGGCGACAACCACATTTGTTATATCCCTAACGCCGGCCATGATCTTGGCGATAAGAAAAAGGCTTTCGCCACCTTAAGCGCCTTTTTCGGAACAGCGATCACTGACGAAGATTATCCCGACTGCGACTATTCCATCATCGAAAAAGGTGGAAAAATCACACTGATCATCCGGGCAACTGCCGAAGAATTGAAGAATGCTATTTTATGGAGTGCCGATTCCGACGATCGCGATTTCAGGGATGAGGAATGGACGGATAAAAGCCTGGAGCCAAAAAACAAGAGCGAATTCAGCGTGGAAGTCGATTTTCCGGAATCCGGATTCAAGGCCTTTTACATTGACCTGAAGTATAAAGCTCCGTTTAGCGGCGATTACACGCAAAGTACGCGCATGTACGTGGCAAATAGCCGTCAGTTACTTTTAAAGGAGGACTAATTCCTTTCGATGAAATGAGCCATACCGTATGAGAAAAACAGGCAGGATCGTGGGAATATTGGCAGGAACGTTGATCGTTACACTGATCATCGTCTTCTTTTGGGCGACTGCTCCGGTGATCACGACGCCCTTTTTAGTGAGCGAATATTTCAGGAAGAGCATTGATTTCACGGATAGTCTAAAGGAACACGGTATCGCTGTTAACGATTCCTTGCA
The DNA here is from genome assembly GCA_964584045.1 of uncultured Prolixibacteraceae bacterium. Classification (GTDB taxonomy): domain Bacteria; phylum Bacteroidota; class Bacteroidia; order Bacteroidales; family Prolixibacteraceae; genus JBCFBK01. The sequence continues at coordinate 2,929 of CAZOYZ010000298.1, forward strand.
GGCAGGATTTGCCGAAGTAAGCATCACTCCCGGAATCCGTTTCACAGCCGAAAATATTTCAGACGACCGGTTTGTCCGGGTTCCTCTTGCCGGATACGGCGCCCGCAGGGGAGCGCCGGCAACAGGTGTTCACGACAGTATTTTTGCAAAAACCGCTGCGCTGAAAGCCGGCACTCAGCTCATTGTCTTTGTTACCGCCGACCTTTTAATCATGCCTCCCAATATTGCGGACTCGGTTATTCACCTGTTAGCAGTGAAAGGATTCCGAAGGGAGCAGGTGTTTTTTTCAGCCACCCACACGCACTCAAGCCTTGGAGGCTGGGGGCATGGGTTCATGGCTGAACAGTTTGCCGGAGAAGAAAATAAAAACCTCGGAAAATGGCTGGTACTGAAAATTTCAGAAGCAGTTATTCAGGCCGTGAGTGATTTAAAACCGGCCAAATTGGCTTCCGGAAATTTTAAAGCCGGCGACTTTACCCGAAACCGCCTCGTTGGAGAGTCAGGAGTAAAAAATGATGATTTCAGCTTTATTTATCTTGAACAAATCAATGGCAAAAAAGCAGTGATTGGTTCGTTCGCGGCCCACGCCACCACAATGGGTGATGAAAATATGGAAGTCAGCGCCGATTATCCTGGTTACTGGGCCCGGAAAATGGAAAATACCTCGGTGGATCATGCGTTGTTTTTTGCCGGTTCCATGGGAAGTCAAAGCCCGGTAAGCAAAGGTGAAGGCTTTGACAAACCCAAATTCCTGGGAGAAGCCTTGGCAGACAGCCTCAACAGGTATCTGCCGGCAGCTTGCCCAACTGCCAAAATGATCCTGTTCCCGGTCACGATGAGATTGCCGCTCCCGGTATATCACATCCGGCTGAGCGAACATCGCAACCTCTCCACATTACTGAGCAAAAAGCTGATGTCCCTTCCGGAAAATCCCTGTTTGCAGGCAATCAGGATGGGAAACACGGTTTGGATTACCACTCCTTCCGACTTCAGCGGGGAATATGCCGTTCAGATCAAACATCAGCTTGCAGCAGAAGGCTTTGATTCCAACGTGACCAGTTTCAACGGCAGTTATCTGGGATACATCATCCCCGGGAAGTACTTCTATCTGGACAAGTATGAACCGAAGGAAATGGGGTGGTTCGGCCCGTCCATGGGCGATTATACCATGGATGTGATCCGCCGCATATCAGAAACAGTGATCCAAACCACACTTTCACCATGAACAACTTGAAAAGAACAGGGAAGATCTTAAAGTACGTGTTACTGGCCGGATCCGGACTTTTGGCGGGGATAATACTCATCTTTGCCGGACCTGCTTTCTGGCGAAACCTGATCACCTATCCCCGGTTGGAGGAAGCAGTTGAAAAATTTAACGATCTCAGGAAAGAACCGGATACTGATCCCTTATTCAACACCTACCGGGGGGTGATGCACGTACACAGTTATCTGTCGCACGACTCCGAAGGGACATTGACCGATATTATTCCGGCAGCGAAAAATGCCGGTATCGATTTCATCTTTTTCACAGACCATCCGCGGTTTGATCTGGACACGTTTCCACATGGCTATAATGGCTTTTATGACGGCATTCTCATCGTACCCGGCAGCGAAAAGCAGGGGTTTGATACCTGGCCGATGGATTCCGTCGTGATTGACTGGAAAGCAAACAAAGATACGATCGTAAAAGATGTGGTGAAGAATGGCGGAATTCTTTTTTACGCCCATACCGAAGAGCCGCATAACTGGGATAATCCGTACTACCAGGGTATGGAAATTTATAACATCCATACCGACACCAAAGATGAACGGCTGATCCCGCATATTGCCAATTTCACGATCAACGGAAGGAGTTACCGGCATTGGGCTTTCCGGGAAATTTTTGACGAACAGAAAGCGATTCTGGCACTTTGGGATTCGCTGAATACACAGCGGAAGATCGTTGGATTCTCAGCGGTAGACACCCATGAAAACCAAAATTTCAGGGCCAGGTATCTGGACGATGGCCGGGTGGAATGGCTCGGTCCGAATGCGAAGCCGATCGACACGGTCAACGTCACCTTTTGGAACCGCTGGCTGTTCAGCAAGCCGGATCCGAGCGGCTGGATCTTCAAATGGATGATCGATACGTACGCTTCAACCTTTAACCACGTCACCAACTACGTTCTGGCAGATACGCTCACGGTTGAATCGTTGTCCGGGAACATCCGGGCAGGGCATTTATACACCGCATTTAAAAGTCTGGGCGATGCAAGAGGCTTTCAGTTCAGGGCTGAAAATGCCCGTGGGGAAACGATCGCGGTTTTGGGCGATTCCGTGCAGGCGCAGGAGGTCAATACGCTGTATGCTGTTTCTCCTTTGCCCGGGCAGTACCGCTTGATCCGCAATGGCCGGCAAGTTGACGTTTCCGACAGAGAAATTTATGAATATAGCTGGCCCGGCCCGGTTGAAAAAGGAGCTTACCGCATCGAAATGCATATTCGGCTGAACAACAAATACATTCCCTGGCTTTATACCAATCCGGTTTACGTTTACTGATTTTCAACTTTATACGATGAAAACATTTTTTTCTTTATTGATCATCATCTGTTTGTCGCTTCCTTTTGCATCAAGCCATGCCCAAACATTCAAGGCAGGAGCAGCGATGAGAGTGATCACGCCCGAAAAACTGATCCCGATATCGGGAGGAATGGGAACACCGGTCATGCCTGATGGCAAACAGGGTGAGCTGACGGTGAGGGCTTTGGTTTTGGAGAAAGGACAAACCCGCATCGCTATCGTGAGTATCGATAACCTGGGATGGCCGGCCTACCTTGGCGACCGTTCCCGGAAACTAATCAGGGACATTCCCCCCGAAAACATTCTGATCGGAGCTACCCACACACACAGCGCTCCCGACGCCTATGCCTTCCCTGACGAAAACGGCAATACCGGCGCCGATCTGAAATACCTGGACTGGTGCGTAGTGCAAATTGCAGATGCAGTCAATGAAGCCATCACTAACCTGGAACCTGCTTCGCTGAAAACAGCAGTCGGCGAGGCAAAAGGGAAAATCGCCTATAACTATTATGCTCCGCAATTGTACGATCCGCGATGCGGGATCATTCAAGTCATGTCCACGTCAGAAAAAAGTAGGAAAAAAACGATTGCAACCCTGGTGAACTATGCCATTCATCCCGAAATATTAGGTACCAAACGGAAATTGATGAGTCCTGATTTATGTGGGCCCTTGTACGATCGCATCGAGTCAGCAGCAGGCGGCCTGGCCCTCTTTATGAACAGCGCACAGGGCGGAATGGTCACCGCAGACAACCGGGCAGGAGAAACGGCGGATGAAATGAACGACTGGGCCGAATGCATCCGGATCGGCAGTCTGCTGGCCGACGAGGCACTGCGCATCATTGAACCGGCGCCTGTACAGGAAAACCCCGACATCCACTGTGCCGCGAAAACCATTAAACTTCCGGTTGAATCACCGGAAATGTTGAATGTTTTCAGGAATTCGCCGCTGACAGACAAATCGAAATCCGTGGACTTCAGCACCGTTTCAACCCAAATTAACCTATTAAACATTGGAAAAGCGCAGGCGCTGACCATTCCCGGCGAAGCACTGCCAAACATTGGCTATTATTTGAAACGGCACATGAAGAGCAGCCAACCTTTTTTATTCGGCCTCACCAACGATGCTTTCGGATATATCCTGACCAAAGAAGATTATGACAGTTTTGACCGGTACAAATACATTACGCGTACCTCACTGGGCGAAATGACTGGAGAGATTTACGAAAAAGAAGCGTTAAAAATGATTGAAGAGCACCCGGGACCACCGCGATAAAAGCTTTGCCGGTATCTTCATCAACTTAATTGGGGAAAATCTGTTATTACACCAATTGTTGTAACTTAACGGGAAAA
>CAZOYZ010000299.1:0-5409 GCA_964584045.1 uncultured Prolixibacteraceae bacterium
CCATTTTTTCTTTGACGGTGAAGTAAAAATTACCCTGCAATTGATGTCAAATGGATTGATCCCTGCAGTTTCAGCATTTAAAATAATTTCATGGACACCAAATTTTCCGGCGTTTTCTTCTCCTGTGGAAAAATTACATACGGGATCAGTTTGGTTTTTCCCTGCAAAACTTCCAATCCCTGAAAATGGTCGGATAAAAAAGAAACCGACAATGAGGAATATCTTTAATTGTCTTTTTTTCATACTTTCAATATCTTACACGTGCCTGAGTATTTCCAGATGTATAAATAATCGTGTTTTAACAGCATTAAAAAGGGGCGACTCAAAAGTAACCCTGTCTTTGATATCACCCCATTAAAAAACTCGATATTAATTAATATCCCGGGTTTTGCTCCAGTTCAGCTTCCTTGTTCGCTTCAATCTCCGATTGCGGAATCGGGAACTTGTTTAAATGATCCGACAGATTATAACCATTGACAATTACAACCGTATTGTACTTCATCAGGTATTCAGTCAGTTTACCCATTCGGGTGAGCGTATTCAGTCGAAACTCTTCCATGTAGAGTTCTCGCGCTCTTTCATCAAGGATCAAATCAAGGTCAACCTCGCCCGGATTCACCGGAGTGGCCTTTGCTCTGTTACGAATCATATTAATATCATTGGCAGCATGGGCATTATCACCTTTCCTGTGATAAGCCTCAGCTCTTAGCAAATAGGTCTCAGGAAGCCTCATCAGGTACCAGTCCTTGAAAATCCTGCCATTGTCATGTTTCTGGCCGCTTTCAGAATCCTTTGACAAACCATGATGAACACAAGTCACTGCCTTCTTAAAGGACGGGACAATAAACATGCTTTTGTCGCTGTATCCAATATTATCAACCGTCATCGGCTGACCAAAGAAAGGACTTGCAGGATTGGTCCAGTAGTAAGTTCGTTGTATATTATATTTGGAATTCCGGATATCCTTATTCCAATCCCCTTTAAAATTCCAGATATCGGATGTTACATAAGGTGTAGGAGTTATACCGCTAATAGGTCTTCCTCCCAGGGTGTCCTTCAGCCAATTCCAATTACCTTCAATATCATTAATTCCCCACCAGGCAGGCCCCCACTGTCTTTCCAATACAAAATTTCCACCATAATCTCCTCCGTCGCTTCCTCCTCCAAGCGCTGTAGGATCAAATTCAACATTCCAGATGGCTTCAAAGTTGCCATCTTCCCGGTTCATGTTCCCTTCCCGAAACAAGTCCCAGTAAACATCGCCCCAAGGTTCATATGCCCCTAAATAGTCATATCCATTGAAGGTAAAATCCTTATACACGCCAAAACGCTCAGTCATCAAATGAAGATCAGAATTATCGATGACTTCCGAAGCTGCATTGATCGCTCCATCATAATCCTCCAAACAAATGTAAATTTCCGATAGCAGATGACAAGCTGCGGCTCTGGATGCCCTTCCTCCTTTCACCTCACCGACATTTTTCATCCATTGAACCGCAAATTCAAGATCTGATTTGCACTGCTGATAAATGGCTTCTTGTGTTGCCCGTTGATAGTCGAATCTGGGGCTTGTCGTTTCTGTTAATACAAGCGGAACCCCACCCCAAAGATTTGCCAAAAAGTGATAGGCAAATGCCCGCAGAAATTTGGCTTCACCAACAATCGCATTTTTTTCTTCATCCGAAGTCCACTTGGCCAGGTCGCTTTCCGAACGGTCAATAATGACATTTGCCTGATAAACCCAACTATACAGCCATTCCCACCAAATTTTTATGGTATAGTTATCCGCATTCAGCGTATTCCACCTGAAATATTCTAAATAGGCATTATCACCTACCTGCCGTACACCAAAATCGGCATCATAACCCAACATGTCAAAATTTTCCCAGCTATCCGCATAGGCATACAGGTTGGTTCGGATGTCCAGATAAATGTTGGCCAAAGCTGATTCAAAACCCGCCTTATTGACAAATGAGTTTTCGGGTCCCTGAAAATCCTTGGGTACTTCTGTTAGTACGTCATCAAAATTACAGGATGTTAATCCAAGTAAAAAAATGAAAACAAAGATATTTTTAAAGCTTTTCATCATCTGATCTTTTAAAAGTTAAGGGAAAAAGCAAGCAGATAAGTACGTATCGAAGGCACAGCATTATCGGTTAAGCCATTGTCTGTTTCGGGATCTAACCCTTTCCAATGCGGAGCATAGGTAAACAAGTTATCCGCGCTCAGAGATACACTGAACTGGTTAATCCCCCACGGTCTTACCAATCTGGTCAAATTATAAGTCAGGGAAACTTTCTGGAGCTTAATAAAGCTCCTGTCAACAAATTTAATCGCCTTATAAGTTGCTTCATCATAATCAGGACGGGGAAACATCGCGTCCGTGTTCGAGGCCGTCCAGTAGTCATATACCGGATGATTCACATCTCCCCGACCGGAGTAGCCATCAAAATACGGTGTATTTTTCCCTGACAAATACCATCCATTGCCACCCCATATCGAGTTAAAGTAAATCATTAACGAAAAATCCTGGTAAGAAAAAGTATTTGTAAAACTCCAGCGAAAATTTTCTTTCCCGTTCCCTATAATCTGACGATCCTCATCCGAAGTAATTGCATCATCCTGATTTATATCCTCTATTTTATATTCACCCGGTCTCGCTCCCGTCATAATTGTTCCTGTATTGACATCTTCCTGCTGCCACATGCCAATCACTTTATAACTGTAGATCGCTTCCAAAGATCTGCCAATAAAATATCCGGAACTGATCAGGTCGTCTTCTTTGCCGTCTCCGTCATTGTCTTCGCCTAAAATTGTTACGACCTTGTTTCGGTTTAATGAAAAAGCAAAATCGGACGACCATTTGAATTTTCCTTTGTCCACATTCACTGAATGCAGATTCATCTCGATCCCTTTATTTTGTATTTCACCAATATTGGAAGTAATACTACTTTTCCCTGAAATACCCGGCAGAGCAAGGCTAAACATCAAATCAGTGGTCTTCGTCTTGTAAGCATCGACAGAACCGTTGAGGCGCTTTTTGAACAGAGAGAAGTCAATGCCCGTATTTAAACCTGTAGTCGATTCCCAACCCAAATCATCATTGGCTAATGTTTCAATATATTGCGTAACTGTATAGGAAGGATCTCCCGCAAAAATATACTTGTTGGTTCCTACTCTTGCCAGGGTGCTGTAAGCAGACAGGGACTGATTCCCATTGGTTCCATATGACAAACGTAATGCAAGGTTATCGACTGGTGCAACAGATTCCATAAACTTTTCCCGGGTAATATTCCAGTTAAGACCAACTGAAGGGAAAACACCCCATTTTTTATTTTTACTGAATGCAGAATATCCGTCCCGTCGAATAGTCCCTGTTACAGAATATTTACTATTGAAGGTATATGTGCCGCGAGCCATTAAACCGATCCCGAACGTTTCTCCTCCCCCGGTATCAACAGTTTGGATTTTGCCATTTTCCAGTTTATATGTTCCCAGAACAGTATTGTCAAAGTTTGTGGCATATCCGGATAAATCTTCCCAAACAGAATGCTCTCTTGAATAAAGCAAAGTAACGTCTACACTATGGATTTCATTAAAAACACGATTAAATTTAAGCATGTTATCAAACAACATGTCATAGGTCTTAAAAAATGCCCGTTGGCCAATCCCATTCTTGGCCAACCCTTCAACCGTATTTTCGTCATAAAACCAGTTTCGCTCGGTCCATTGCAGGTTATTGGAAAATATGGTCTGGAAAGTCAGCCCCTTAATCCAGGGTATTGTTATTGTTCCCGTGATGACCCCGTTTAGATTATTACTTATGTTCACATCGTCTGTAGCCATCTGCCAAAACGGACTGATCACGGATGTCGATGTTTGCGGAAATTCCCTGTACGATCCGTCTTCATTGTAAATTGAAGCATAAGGACTTAATTGAACGGACCAATACATGTTTGCGGCGTCACCTGAATAATCCCTTAAGCTATATGAGCTTTTTATTCCCACGCTGAACCAATCAGTCAAATCGCTGTCAATATTTACCCTACCCGAGAAATGTTTATATTCATCGTTTAATACCACTCCTCGCTGATTAACCATTGAAGCGGAAATATAGTAACTGTTCTTGTCAGTTTTGTTGGACATGCTTACTGTTGTATTGAAATTATATCCTAACTGACTTATTAAACCAAAGGGATCTTCCAGCGTTGGTTTATGATCAGGTGTTGCATTATAGTTTTTGGCTTCCTCGGTCTGCAGATAAAATGCTACTTTATTTGGATCTGCTTCCACACCCTGTATTTTACGAATATCCAGAAGTCGCTTGATATAACCTCCTGCATCATAAATATCCAAAGGTTCAAGCATATCGCTAACGCCATAGCTTAGTTTGACGTCAAATTTAGGCTTTCCGTTAATTCCGTCTCCTTTTTTTGTTTCGACGATAATTACACCATTTGCAGAGCGGGAACCATACACGGCTGCAGCACTTGCATCTTTTAAAACAGTAAAATTCTCAATGTCATCGGTAGGGATATCGCCTAAAGAACCATTGTAAATAGCTCCATCCAAAACGATCAGAGGTGAATTGCTTGCCGCCTCGGTTGAATTTTGTCCGCGAATATTAATTTCAGCAACCTCGCCTGCTTTATTGATCCCATCTATATTCAAGCCTGCGATGCTTCCCTTGACCGTTTCAAGAATATTGTTCACAGGCACGACCTTGTATAGTTCGAGATTAGCCTCGATGACCGCTCCGGTTACAGCCTGCTTTTTCATAGTGCCATACCCAACCGCTACTACTTCTTCAATGCCATACAAATCTTCTTCCATGACCACATCGACAGTTGTTTTACTGCCTACAAGAAATTCCTGGCTTTTCATTCCGATAAATGAGAAAGCGAGTGTAGCATTACCAGGAATTTCAGTAAAAACAAAGTTGCCGTCCTTATCGGTGGTTGTTCCCCTGGAAGTCCCTTTAATAACCACGCTAACGCCTGGCAAAGGTTCTCCTGTTTGACTCGTTACTTTCCCCTTGATCGTTCCCGGTTGTTGGAAAACGGAAGAATAGTCATCCGCTTCTTTTTGATAAAGAACGATCCTGCGATCCATAATTTTGTAGGTGATGGTCTTATCGCGGAATAGTTCGTCGAGAATGTATTCAATATTCACATTCTCAACACGTAAACTCACCTTTTGATCCAATTCAATTTGTTCCGCGTTATAAAAAAATACAAAATTTGAGTGATCTTCAATTTCCCGGAAAGCATCTTTCAGCGTGACCTGGTCAAGGTTCATACTCAATCTGGTTTGCTGAGAATATGCATTTGCAGAAACTTTTAGCAAACCAATCAGGACAATAAAAAACGTTAAACGCATAATTCGCCATAGTTTAACTGTGCCCTTCCC
>CAZOYZ010000299.1:5509-6815 GCA_964584045.1 uncultured Prolixibacteraceae bacterium
TTTTGCTCTCGCTTAAACGTAATTTTCATAAATTTGTCATGCTTAATTTATACTAATACCAATGAATAGTGCCAACTATTCGTTAATTAACAGACCCGGGTAATGTTTCCAGCATTTCCCGGGTTTTTATCTTCTGTCTATTATAATAGAATCCCCTTTAGTTTGCATAGTGAGCGGTACGGTGAGGTCGATCAGTCCAAACACCTTCGTGATCCCATCATACCGGAAAACACTCCCCGAATAAATCTCGTCCTCCAAACTGGAGTCGACAAAATGAATGTTCACCTTGTACATCCGTTCAAGCGTCTTGGCCAACTCTCCCAAAGAAACCCTGTCAAAATAGTATTCACCCCTTCTCCAAAGCGTCGATAACCGAGGATCGACTTTCGAGATCGAATGTTGCCTGCTGAACTTGTTATAACTCCATTTCTCTCCCGGTTTGAGCAAAATTGTCCCTTCCTGTTCCCGTACATCTTCCAGTTCAATACTCCCCTCCAGCAATACCGTTTCGGTGTAAAGGTCATTTTTGTATGCCCTGACGTTAAACTCTGTCCCTAAAACCTTCACGCTCATATCGGGCGTGATCACCCGGAAAGTCCTGGACTTATTTTTTGTAACGCGGAAGAAAGCCTCTCCGGTAAGTTCAACCTCCCTTAGTCCTTCCTGTTGCGACAGATGGTATTTTAGTTGCGAGTCATCATTTAACGCAACAAACGTACCGTCAGGCAACGTCAACTCAGACTGTTGCCCCCTGGGTGCGCTAAACGTTATTATTCCTGCTTCAGAATGATAATCAGAAGGGAAACCGGCTTTGCCGATCCAATAACCGCTCATGCCAACGACTAACAGGATTGAAGCGGCAACCGCAACTTTCCAATACCTTCCGGTCGTCTTCTGCAGGGAATCATGCTGACGAAATAACTCAAGAGATTGACTTTTCATATCGGAAAAATGAGCGTGATCGTCCTTCGAAGGAGGAGTGTCAATCCGTTTGAATTTTAAAATATAAGCGATACACGATGCCAGTAATGACGCAGTGTCCTTTTTAGGAAAACCTTTAAGAGATTCTCCGGAAATCTGATCCTGAAAATGTCTGTCGAACAGGAAATCGCTTATTGATTCTTTCTTCATTTTAAAGTGTCCTTTCTCTCAAAAGCAGGAAATCATTTTATATACCCTCTTAAAAAGTATGTTATAAAACATATTTTTAGCGATAATTATTTAAGCTGTTTGTCCAGCCATTGATAAGCAGCCTCCCTGACATCCGGCGGAAAATCATGTCCGCCGTCTCTTTCTACCCGGACAA
>CAZOYZ010000300.1:0-6784 GCA_964584045.1 uncultured Prolixibacteraceae bacterium
CGGATTTATGTTGAAGATGGTTAAATAGATGAACAAAAGATCGTATATTTAAACAAAAATTCTGTACACTTTACCATTGTTTTGACAGGGAGAGATTTCATGTATCATTTGTGCCTGTGTTTTTTTCGGATGAATCAGCTCAGGCCGGTATGATGAAAAGGCGGGTGTAGGTAAGTTATGCCGGGCTTAATTGAAATAATAATCATATGAAAAAATCAATCTTTGTGTTAATCATGTGCCTGACCTCCTTCCTGATGGTCCATGCGCAAAAAGAAAGTGGAGTAGTCTATTCTGAACATGAGTCTATTACTAAGACAAATGCGATGTGGGCTGCTTTTGTAAAGGGAGACAAGGAAGCTTTCCTGAGTTTCTTTTCCGATACGATTAAAGATATAATGAATGGTGTATGTTCCAAAAAGACAAAGAAAGACTACGCCAAAATTATGGACTGGTGGCAGGGCGTCGAAAATCTTGCTATTAAAGATGATACCCCTGCTTTCCCGGATGCCGTCCAATACAGAAAAGAAGGCTTATGGGTTCAGGGCAGGCTAAGAGCGACCGGAATTCACAAGGAAACGGGAGTAAACATCGATTTTCCTTTCAGCAATCTCTTCGGTTTCGATAAAGAAGGTAAAATAAACACGGTCGTCCAGTATTTTAATCCGGAGATGTTTAAGACGGTTAATGAGAGTAAGCTGACAACAGAAAATGGTACCGTATACATCAATCATCCTTACATTGTAGCAGTCAGAAAATGTATCAATGCCTACTGTGCCAAAGATATCGAGACACTAAGGAGCTTTTATTCACCAAAGGCAACATTCTGGAGATCTGACTTCAAGGCAGGAAAAACAATTAACCTGGAGGAAAAGCTGGCGGGAAATAAAAAGGTCTTTGAAGCGTGTGACGTGATTAAGTGGCAAGAGGTAGGTTACCCCGATTGTATTTATTATGCCAAAGATGGCAATTATATGGTGCATTCCTGGTGGAACATGTCATTTACGACCAAAGACGGAAAAGAGAAGAAGGATGTTTCGCTCTTTTTGATAAGCAATTTTGACAAAGACGGAAAAATTGACAGGGAGGCGATTTACCCCGGGAGCAATTTCTTTGAATAACTGAATAAACGGACCGGCCGTCGGAAAGGTGTCCCGACAGCCTGAATAACACCGGCATTTAGGCGGACTGCATCAACCCGTATGAATGCCGGTATTCTTATAATTGGTGTAATCAACACAGAAAATGCAGCATCATTTAAAAAGTGAGAATTTTGTCACACACAGGGAGTAAGTTTAAAAATCCCGTTCGCTGGTTACCTTACCGGTGGCGGGATCATATCTCTTCCAAACGCCCGATTTTTCACCGTCTGTATAATTCATTTCATAGATCAGCCTGCCCTGATCGTCCCATACTTTCCATTCTCCGTGCTTTTTACCCTCTTTATAGTTGGCAACCGCAACTCTGATCCCATTTTCATTGCAGGTGGTCCAGGTTCCGTCCATCAGGTTTTTTTTATAAGAGCAAATTTCGTTTAACTTGCCGCTTTCGAAATAGATCCGGGTTTCCCCGTGTTTTAGTCCGTCTTTCAGGCTCATGCTCATTTTGACATTTCCGTTGTCATAACGACTGGTATAAGTGCCTGTATAAGGTTTGGAACCGGAATAATAAATTCCGCCTGATTCCCTGATGTCCTGGGCGAATGTATGGATCACGAAAAAAAAGATAAATCCGAAAAGTAATGTTAGCGTTCTCATGTTGACCTCTGGTTTTGGGTTTATAAAAAAACCGCTCCTGCTCTCAGAAGCGGCGATAATCTTAAGTGTATGAAAAAGCATGTCAACAACATAGTTTTTTAACGACTATGCGGTTTTCATGCTGTTTTTCTCTATGAAAAAGCACCTGCTGGTGGTAGGAAAGGGGAAGCAATCTTTTCACAGGATACCCGTATTGGGAACGATTTTTCTCAGTTTGAATCCTTCAGCAGGATGTTTACCTGATTGATGTTTTTATCCAATTTCAGGTCCTGGACGGTGGATTTTTCATAAGAAATATAAGATGCTGTCAATTCGTAAGTTCCCGGTTTAACATTGTTAAAGCTGTATTTCCCGTCAAAGTCGGTATAAGCCACCTTATCGGTCCCTTTCAGTGCAACTTTAACGCCCACAAGGGTCTCGTTTGTTCTCTGATCGAGTACCTGTCCGCTGATCGTTGTCAGTTCACTGTTATCGGCTGCATGTTCCTTTTTGTTTTCCTTTTTTCCTGCATAAGCGAAAGCAACACAGCCAACCAATAAAAAAGATAGAAATAACTTTTTCATTTTTTTCTGATTTTATACTTCAAAAGTAGGACGGCGAAATTACAGAGGCGTTAAAGCGCGATTAAAATTTGATTACAAAAAAGTTCCGGCTTTTGAGGTCCGGAACTTCACAAATTTACGGGAATTGAAGTCAACACTTCAATGATCTTAACATGCTATACTCGGAGTGAAAAGAACATTTTTACGAGGCGTTTGCGTTAGTTCGGGAAAGCGAATCCTGTCCAGTTAAACACAGAAGTGTTTGCGCCGGTGTTCCCTGCCGCTACAGTGATCGTTCCAACAGGCGTAGACGGCTGATGAACCTGAACGCCGCTGCCGGCATAGGTCACATTGGTGATGGTCATGTTGATCGAAGTGCCGTTATTGGCATTACCATTTCCATCAGTGAGATCAATCCCATCTCCCGCTGTTCCGTTTTTAGCCAACGCGTTGGTGATCGTTGCTGTTGCCCCGCGACGGATTTTGGCCACATCAGTCATTGTAAAAGGAGAGTTGTTCACGATCGTGATGTCCTCCATGGTAAAGTCTGACTGGCCGGTGTGCGTCGGATAGAGGCCATCAAAATTCCCGTCGGCTTCTATGCCGCGGGGATCACCCTCCGTGCTGGTGTACCCCGTCAGCCAGATCCCGTAGGCATTTTTCAATGTTCCGCTCCATCCCTGGGTGCAGTCGAACATGTCGTCATCGCAATCAACGACCAGAAGATTTGTGACATTAGCGGTACCGCCGAAAAATTCAACTCCGTCATCACCACTTTCAACAACATAAATATTCTCGATCGTTGTTCCGCTGCCCACAGCATTCAGGGTTAAACCATTGTGTTCGATGTTTTCTGTTGACTGGGCCCCGGTGTATTCCAGGATCACATACTTTAATACACCTGAATTGTCGCTTGCATTTGTGCCGCCATACGGTTTGCCCGCGTCAATCTCCGTTGATCCGGTTGTCCCTGCCGATGCGCCTGAAACAGGGGCATAGCCATTGATGATCAACCCGCCCCAGTCGCCTGACCCGGGACTGGCCGCACCGGAAGTAAACCTGATTGGTTTTGAAGAGGTACCTTCAGCCATAATCTTCCCACCCTGCTCAACGAGTATATACTGGCTGAAAGCTGTTGCACCGCCTTTGCCTTTGATCGTCGTACCGGCAGGTATCGTCAAAACAGCACCCGATTTGACTTCTACTTTACCAGCTAATGTGTATGTTACGGCAGGGTCCAGGGTTACGTCTTCGGTAATGGCACCTTGCAGTTGGTCACCTTCAAATACGTTACCGCCGTTGCCTTCATCATCATCGGAACAGCCGGTAAAAATCAATGTTGCCAAAGAAAGGCATAAAAGCAATTTTTTCATTTTTTCAATTTTAAAAGTTAATCAAAACAAATTTTCAGACTCTCAAATTCTAATCCGTGTAGTTGATTCATAATTTATAAGAGACGCCAAAGCTGACCGAAACGCCTTTTTTATAGTCACTGAGGATGATGGATTCGACACTGCCGCTTGGTTCTCTTGTCAGCCGGAAATTGGGGTTTGACAGGTTTCCGGCTTTCAGGTTTAGTCCCCAGCGTTTGTTCACCTTGACCGATGTTGCAAAATCCAGCATAGGGATCCCTTTTTCCATGATGTCCTGGTACCCCTGGGTACCGATGGTATAAATACGTTCGCTGAAATAATTTAATACCAATGAGCTGGTCCATGAAAAATCATTTTTGTCCAACAGGTAGGATAAGTCGGCATTGATAATTCCCGGTGCAGCGCCTTCGAGTTCAGACCAATGGTTTGTAAAGGTTTGTTCGTTTAATTTGATATCTGTAAAGAGGTAGGAGGCGTTGATCCCTGTCGAAAGTTTATGACTCTTTCCTTGTTCCGTTACCCTCTTGAGGATGTTCTTCCTGATTTCCAGTTCAGCACCATAGATGGTTGCATGATCCGAGATGTTATCGTAGCTCAGGTACCCTCCGGCATTTACTATTTCTATCCGGGAAATGGGATCCTGAATAAATTTGTAAAAGCCGGTTAAGGAAAGGATCTCATCAGGCGAGATGTAATAATCCCATTTCAGATCGAAGTTGTAATTGATCGCAGGCCGCAGTTCGGGGTTACCCTGTGAACGCCAAACCGGACCATCATACCTGTATGGCGAAATTTCCTTGTCCTGGGGAAGGGTATAGGTACGGCTTGCGCCTAAACGAAACGTACTTTTCCCGGTGAAGTCATACCGCAAATTTAAGCTGGGAAGAATATAGAGCTCATTGATATCGGTTGAACCCTGATCTCCGCCGTTGTATAACGAATAATCAACGGTCATATGCACCTGTTCTGCCCGAATTCCGGCAATTCCTGTGAATTCCTCACTGAACCGGTACACCACTTCCCCGTAACCTGAATTGATCAGTTTGCCGACCGAGTACTTATTCAGGGTTGTTCTCACGCTAAATGCGTCTTTGTTCAGCTCTTGCTGATTAAAAAAATCATCCAGAAGAAAATCATACCGGCTGACGATCGGTTGGTCTTCTGCTTGTCCATGTCTTAAATGGTTATACTCGGTCGCCTCAAACGATCTTTTTGAGAACCGGCCCTCATAGCCAAAATTGAGAACCGGTTTATGATCGGAGTCTTCGGTCAGTTTGTAGCTGAATCCGATTTTGGGGATAAGACCATGCTCCTTTATATCTGAAAAATAGCGTTGGTGTCTGCCTTCCCCCAATTTGAGGCGAAGCCTGTCATCACCGAGATCAGTGAAATAGTTGATCCGGCGGTCAGGTTCACTGCCGGCTGCCAGGTTATAGGCTGCACCGGCATCAAGTGATAAGCGGTGAGACAAATCTCTTTTATAC
The DNA here is from genome assembly GCA_964584045.1 of uncultured Prolixibacteraceae bacterium. GTDB lineage: Bacteria > Bacteroidota > Bacteroidia > Bacteroidales > Prolixibacteraceae > JBCFBK01. The sequence goes on from CAZOYZ010000300.1 coordinate 5,154, forward strand.
GTTAATTGATTTACGAACAGCGTATTGTCATTGATTTGCTGGCGGCGCACGAGCCCCTGCCCGTTATAGGTTCCAACTTCCTGAAAGACATCACTATAGATCCCAAAATAATCGCCTGCCGACTGCGCGGTGGTATGGAGATACAAGGCATTCCACGAGATGGTTTGATCCCTGAAAACGTAATCCGTATTAGCCATCGCCATATGAGTCGTATTTTGCTGGTATTTATCGTAGCTCTGCTCCCGCGCAACGGAACCATCGGTCGATGTATTCCGGACGATTCCGTCCGTATAGCTGTGGTCTGTCGAGTACATTCCCAAGATGTAAAAACGGAAAGGGTTTTTATGGGGTCCTGCCAACAATTTTTTACCTCCTTCCACGATATAATTTTGATCTAACCGGAAACTTTGTGTTGAAGGGTCAAGCGAGTTTTGGAACGCGTACTGGCTGACATCGGAGGGACCATCCTTTTTATTCGCATAACCAAATGCATTGATCCCATCCGGCTTCAGGAAATCTTTTGAAACCGCACTGGTATTTATCCCTGCGGAAGCACCGATGCCAAATTCAGCATCCCCGGTCAATTCCCTGGGAGAAATATTGATGCCGGCGCCGCCCGCATCGCCTGACATTTTTGCATTGAACACCTTGCTGACTCCAACTGCCTGGATCATGTCCGAGGCAAAAAAGTCGAGCGAGATGTTTTTATATTCCGGATCCTCGGAAGGAACAGGAAAACCATTAAAGGATGTCGAATTAAAGCGGTCGCCCAGACCCCGGACGAATACATTCTTCACTCCCTCCTGCTTCGATATTCCGGAGACTTTGGTAACAGCTCCCTCTGCATTACTGACCCCTTTTCGCGCTATTTCCTGTGCACCGATCGCCTGGGCGGCAACCACTGAATTCTTTTGTTCAAGCAGCAGCATGTTCTCTGAACGCCGGTTTGCCTGACCAACTACCTTGACCTCTTCAATCCCGACAGTTGATTCTTTTAGCGCAAAGTTGATCTCAAGGGCTTGATTCGGACCAACAGTGACCTTTTCCCTGAGAATTGTTTCGTAGGAGATGAATGAACAGCGAATGGTATAAGTTCCCGGTTTGATCCGCTCGATCCGGTAAACCCCGTCAAAGTCTGTCACCGTTCCCGTGGTTGTACCTTCAAACATGACCGTGGCCCCAACCAAAGGTTCCTTTGTTTTTAAGTCTGTGACCAGGCCTTTTACCGTTGCTTCCTGCTGTGCGAACGAAAACAATGAAAAACTCAGGAAAAACTGAACGAGTATTGTTTTTTTGATTCCCATAGATTTGTTGATCAGAAAGCTGCCGGTCAGACAGTCTTTCGATTTTCCCGTATTCATGTTCATTTAATCGTATCAATTTCCAACACGAAGTACGGATTCTCATATTGCAATTCGATTAAAGATCATTTACTCTTGTATTACATTTTGGAGGTATTACGGATGGGGTAAGGCAAAAATGAACCAGGCTCAAAGGCGCTGCTTGTGAATGCGAACGTCTTGAGCCGGATCCGGAATTTAGCAAGTGGCGTATGTGCCTGTGTGGTTGGTAAAACGCTTATTTTTTGGACAGGGAAAAGAGAAATTCCAGTCCGCCTTCGGCGCGGTTTC
>CAZOYZ010000301.1:0-4080 GCA_964584045.1 uncultured Prolixibacteraceae bacterium
GGCTTGCTTTTCATCCAAAAGGGCGCTGTGGCAAACCACAGGATCATTCCGGCGATCATCAGATGAAAATGACTTTTCATGGTGATCACGCCGTAAAATACCAGAACGGAAGGTAAAATCGTGAGTACCAATCCTGCGATGGACAATATGACCAGCAACTTTTTCATTTCAAACCTCCTTCCCTGATCAGTTTTACATTCTTTTTTTGCTGTATAAAACTCAGCACCAGATACAGGACAGCGGCCAAAAGCCATTCCGGTGCTACCAGAAAGGTCAGGTCGGCCTTGATCGCGTTCAGCCATTCCGGTAAACGACCGCTGACCATTTTTTCCAGCCAGGGCAGATGATCCTTCCCGTAGATAAAGAAAGAAACGAAGAAAGAGCCAAACCAGGCTATGGCAGAAGGCCAACTGAACAGCTTGCGGGATTTTTCTGTAAAATCACTGACCAGGCCGATCTTTGGAAAAATCCACACATCGAGCATAATAAAGGCACCCGGAGGAATGAAAAACAGTCCGTAATAAGCAACGATCCGGTCCAGATTGGCATTCACGGCAGGAACACAGGCTGTGATGATCATAAAGGCCCCGGCAGCAAAGGTGACCTTCCAGCGTTTCCAGTTCGGAGTAGCCGTCTGGATGGCGAGGCCTGCCCGATATAACGTTGGATTGGCAGTTGTCCATCCTGCGATCACCACGCAAACAGCACCGGCCAGACCGGCGCCATACAGGGCTATGTCGCCCGGCTGCGGATTGACAAATCCTTCCGACAAATAGGCTGCACATAAAATGCCGGAAGCAACCCAGGCCCCGAAATGCCCCAGGAACATACCAAATGCCGAAGCGAACCCCTGAGTCCAGCTTTTTGCATAACGGAAGATGGTCACATCCGACATGCCCATGTGCTGGGTAGCATTGCATAACCAGGCAAAGCCGGCCACATGCCAGAACGTATATTTTGAATTGTTACCGATCGGTTCGCCGGTAAAGATCCTTGAGCCGGCAATGTCCCAAAAGTCGTCAAACGAAGTAGCCCCAAGTTTTGCCAGAACAGCCACAGCCGCGGCAAAGAAGACCAACACCATCCAGGGCGCGCAGATCTTCGAAAAATTGGCGATCTTCTCAAATCCCAGTACAGCCAGAGCGGCGATGACCGCACCCACCACGAGTGCAAGGATCATCCATGAAACAACCGGTACCATCTCACCGGCCACAAAATCAGGATTGGGAATACCAAAAGGAATCGAAATGGCTGTAACGGCTACGTTGACCATCGCTCCCGCCAACAAACACAGGATGAAGGCATAAAAAGCGCTGTATGCGATGGTCAGGTAAGGACCAATGATCTTCCTCAACTGCCAGTAAATGGTCAGTCGCGTTCTTACGGCGACCGGGGCGGTCATGAATGCCCAGCTTAAAACGGCCAGTGTATTCCCAACCAGCAAACCCAGAAAAAAGTCTTTTGCCGAAACACCATGCATCACCATCAGGGGCCCCAGCACAAATTCAGTCCCGGCCACATGCTCTCCCGAAAACATGGCAATAAAGGTTTTCCATCCATGTAACTTTTTATCCGACACCGGCTCACGGTCGTATTCATATAAAGCGTCAAGCCGTTCGATCAGTGTGGTCCCGGCAGTAACAGACCCAAATTCAGATTTTAGCTGCATCGTTTACGCGTTAGGTTATCTGTATCTTCTTCTCCCTTCATATCTAAATTGCTCGAATCCGCAAATCGTGGACATCTGTAAAGAGCAAAACAAAAATATGAAAACGTTTTCAAAATACAACTGTTTCAAAAAAGGAAAGTTAAAAACAGTAAATAAATAAAAATTGAAAACGTTTCATCTCGTTACCGCACGCTTCCCCGGAACACGGCCTTTTGAAATGAAATAATTGGTGCGGTACGGAATTTTTGTAAATTTGGGTATCACAACCGAAACTGTTGTGCAAACCGGATACGATAAAACACGGTCATGTCAGGGCACATTAAATAAAATCAATGGAAACGATATTAGTCAGCGGAGGTACCGGGCTTATCGGCAGACATCTCTGCCGGAAATTGAAAGAAAGAGGGTATCGGGTAACTGTTTTAAGCAGGACCGGAAAGCAAGACGCTGACATTCGGAATTACTTTTGGGACTGGAAAAAAAACGAAATTGAAAATGCCGCTATTGAAAACGCTGACTACATTATTCACCTTGCCGGGGAAAATATCGGTGATAAAAGGTGGACGACGAAGAGGAAACAACAAATAACGGACAGTCGGGTTAAAACCGGAGAGTTGATTTTTAATTCTGTAAAAGCCAATCATATCACACTGAAAGCATTTATATCTGCATCGGCGACCGGATATTACGGAACAATCACTTCTGAGAAAATTTTTTGTGAAACAGACGCTTATTCTGACGATTTTTTAGGGCAGGTTTGCAGACAATGGGAAAAAGTGGCCGACCGATTTCAGGATTCCGGGGTAAGAACGGTAAAAATCAGGTCAGGTGTTGTTCTGACAAAAGAAGGAGGAGTATTAACAAAAATGATGATTCCCGTTAAATTAGGAGTTGGATCTGCAATCGGTAGCGGGCGGCAATACCTGCCGTGGATACATATAAGTGATCTCTGTGGTATTTATATCAAAGCCATTGAGGACACTCGAATGAGTGGTGCTTACAATGTAGTAGCACCTGACCACACGTCAAACAGGGATTTTATCGGAACATTGGCGCGCGTTCTCAAAAAGCCTTTTTGGTTTCCGAATGTTCCGGCAATTGCACTGAAAATACGTTATGGCAAAATGTCTGAAATGCTTTTAAAAGGAAGCCGGATATCATCGGACAAAATTAAGGCAGCAGGCTACGCCTTTTTATTTCCCGACCTTGAAAGTGCTTTGACTGATTTGACCAGCTAAAATCGAACGTGCCGTAACCGGGCATCGGACTCTCCAAGTCATCGATTCATAGGTTATAAAACCTTGTGAAAATGCCGGCTTCAATTTGATTGCCACGGAAAGAATCGGAGAATAAATCCTATTTCCCAAGTGACAAAGAAAAATTATATCATCAAATGAATGAAAAACTTAAAAACTAATTTGTACTAATTTTGAAAAACGGGGAATTGTAAGGTTGTTCGTCGTTGCTGACTTCCTGAAATCAGGTAATCGGTCAAAATTTTTTGTAAATTTGAGAGGTGAAACAGAGAGTTTATATAGATACGTCCGTTTTTGGCGGATATTATGATGATGAGTTCGCTGAGCATACAAAACCGTTGTTTGACAGATTTCAGGACGACGAATTTATATTGCTTTTCTCATCAGCGACTCAGGATGAATTAAATGACGCCCCAGACAGAGTAAAAGAGTTAGTAAAAGGACTAAAAAAAGAGTGGACTGAATTTCTTGATGTGACTGATGATGCGACAGAGCTGGCAAATGAATATATAGCGGAAGGAGTCGTTGGACAAACCAGCTTTGCTGACTGTTTGCATATAGCTTTGGCGACAATAAATCGTGCTGATTATTTAATAAGTTGGAATTTTAGACACATCGTGAATGTTGACCGAATAAGAGGTTATAATGCTATAAATATAAAAAACGGGTATAAACAATTAGAAATTCGTTCACCGAGAGAATTTGAGAAATATGAAAACGATAAATAGAACAATAAAGAAACAATTTGATGCTGTTAAATTTATGCGGGAACAGCGTGACAAGCTGAGTGAGAAGTTGTCAAAGATGACCAAAGAGGAAATCGTAGAATACTTCAAAAACAGAAAAACAGAAACGACTACAAAGCCCAGTGCATAATATTCCGTAAATTGCATTGCGGAGTTAGTGCAGCGCATTGCCTTTACTCCTTTCTCAACTGTTACCCGTTACTCGTTACCAGGACGCTGACGCTCCTCGAAATCCGCAACGACAACTTACATTTTACCGTTATGTGCAAATATAACAAAGACGATGCAGTACGATAAGGTTAAAAATATAGATGTAGAGGATATTGGACATTTACAACCTGATGGGTGGCCTGATATCATCGAAGCATTTAGATTTTATACTGCCAACGATTATTGTAATCCAATTAAG
>CAZOYZ010000301.1:4180-6778 GCA_964584045.1 uncultured Prolixibacteraceae bacterium
TTTGTATTTGTTGATAACAATGTTGTTTCTGGATTTTATATTCCATATTTGGGAGAAGGGCCTATTTTTGCCAACACGATTGAGGCAGGGATTGAATTAATGCGTTTAAAATATTCAAATGCTGAAAGAGCAACAATCCCTAACGAAAATCATCTTGGGATAGAATTTCTTCAAAAGATTGGTTTTGTTGAAACAGAAACGAAAGGGACAAGAATGATATTAGGTAAAGAGATTGCCTGGAAACCAGAGATGATTTACAATAGAATTGGAGGAAATTTTGGATAAAAATATCTGCACACAAAGCGTGTATGACATATAAGATGATACCGATAGCTACTATGGAACCGTCAGCACAAATTAGAAAATGAAAAAAGCTTTATTTATATTATTAGCCCTGTTGATAAACCTGAATGATATAAATGCTCAGGACTACAATGTGCGTATTGATGGGCAGATCATCGGCTATGACGGGACCTCTGTTCTGAACTATACCCTGTCGTCCGTAAATTTTTCCCATCAGGTTTTTACCGTTAAACCCGATAGTCTGGGGAGGTTTACTATTTTAAAAAAACTGGACTCCATTAAGTTTTTTCATTTATATTATCGGAATAAAGGTTTGGAGCACCGATGTAAATTAATCGTTGAACCCGATAAAAGCTATTCCATCATAAGCCAGGGAAACCCGGAAAAGGATTGGGCTATTCACTACACTCCCGACATCTATTCGTGGGATCATAAAAACACGGATAGTTTTATCCGCTGCAGCATGGACAACGGGCAAATGTATTACAACCTGATAGATAATGGGACAAGCGGCTCTTTGTATCATGATGACTGGAACTTATTGGAACCGGATCATCTAATTGATACCTTGCAAAGTCGTATTTCCGGAATGGTCTCGGTATTCTCGGATTTGCAGAAAGAAGGTAAAATTGATACTGAATTTTTCAAGATCGCGAAGATCAATTGCCAGTATTTGCAGGCATACCGTCTGGCTGCAACCATCCACGATACCTGGCAGCTAAACCGATTTGCGATAGTCGACTCAACCATCAGAGAAAAGCTATATCGGGTATATCCTAAAATTTTTGAACTTTATCCTGTTGAAAAGGCAAAATTGGAACAAGTTTTCTGTTTTGATAAATATGTCGATGAGTACTTGATTTTCAAGGCTGATTATAAAGATGGCGTTTTCAAACCGGTCAAAAGGAAAGGTGCGAGTTATTTAAAGATTCTGGACGGAGCCAGAGATGTACTTTCGCCTCAAGCTTACAAAAATTATGCATTGACAAATATGATGAGTGCTACGGCAAGTCTGGAGCTTAAATCGGCCGGAAATGCCAGAAAATTTCTGGCAGAAAACCCGGACATGAAGAATACTGCTTCGGGACAATTCCTGCAAGATGTTTTAATTCCAAGAGTTGACGATTTCAACAAATTATCAGATGAAAATTTTAAAGAAGGGGTAATCATTTTAGATGAAAATAAGCCAGTCCGTTCATTTCATGCGCTAGTTGACAGCTTAAAGGGAAGACCTTTTCTTATCGATTTGTGGGGGACCTGGTGTGGTCCATGCCGTTATCAGTTTAGATACAATGATGAGCTGAAAACTTATTTGAAAGAAAATGGAATTCAGATGGTTTATATTGCTTTTGAATACGAGCCTGACCGGGAGAAATGGAAAAATATGATCAAAGCATTTAACTTAAGCGGCTATCATTTTATATCGACTGATGAGTTCAAAACTGATTTTGAAAAATATGCCGGAACAATCAGCGGATATCCAACATATCTAATTGTTGATTGTCGCGGAAGAATAGTGGAGAATAAAGCCTATTTCCCAAGTGACAAAGAAAAATTATATAATCAAATGAATGAAAAACTTAAAAACTAATTTATGCTAATTTTATAAGTCCGGATATCTTATTAAAGCTCAATTAATCCAAATGCGGACATGAATAAACCAGCCTTACTTTTTATCATCCTGTTTATTATCTCCTGCTCTATTAAGGGTAAAAATTCCATTGATATTGATAATCCCAAACGAGTGATCGCGGCCGGTAAAGTACTGAATTTCAGCAATGAATGGCATAAAATCTCATTGAATGTCAACAGAATCGGGTTCACGACCCGTGACTCACGACTTATTTAATCATTAATCTCTAACCCTCCAGGCTCCGCTTTCACGGTAACCGGTCCAGGCAATCCGGCAGGTAATAATTCTCTTCCTTCGAGACGATACGGAGCGGTTGTCCGGGTAATCCGCTCCTGATCCGGCAAATCATGATCGCCGATCAGCCGGTTGTGCCAGGTATTGGTCACGGCGATCTCCAGTTTGTTTTCACCTTTTATCAAAGCATGATCGATCCGGACCCGGAACGGAGGCGTCCAGCAAACGCCGCAATGCTTCCCGTTCAGCATTACCTCAGCCAGATTTTCTACTGTTCCCAAATCCAGCCATACAGCCTTCCTTCCTTCAGGTTCGCTGCTCCAAACAAATGTTTTGGTATAGGTGGCCGTTCCGGAATAAAACCGGATCGAGTCGTTATCACTTTTGCTCCAATCGGTCAGTTTCAGAAATTTTACCGGAGCTTCCGG
>CAZOYZ010000302.1:0-6777 GCA_964584045.1 uncultured Prolixibacteraceae bacterium
AACTTGCTCTCAGACTATTTCGATCCCGTACTTTTGAATTTCGCCAATAAAGTCAGCCTCGTCGAACTCCTTCTCGATCAGTACCGGTTCAATCCGGTCATCAACTTGCCTGCGTAGTCTCCAAAGAAGAGGATTGATTGAAAAATAATCACCTTCGACCTTGTCCACAACAATTGCAACATCGATGTCACTGTCTTCTCTGTTTGTATTTCTCGCATATGAACCAAAAAGATATACCTTATCCACTCGCAGATGCTCCCTGATTAACAGGCTGTACTGTCTGACTTTATTTATAACCTCTCCTTTATCCATAATTGCAAATCTTTAGTTTTTCTAATAATCTCCGCACATTTCGAATCAGTGAGACTTTTCAGAAGGCGCTCTTTATGAGAAGGATAACGTGCTTCAATATTTAAAGGTTCAATTTGGTCGACGAACTCTTTCTGCTGTTCAGTAAACATCTCGTAAAATCCACCTTTCTTAGCCAAATACGATAAACTATGAATAAAAGGTGCTGTCTCCAAGTTTAGTTTTATGAAATATGCCTTGAAAGCTTTCTCTATTGTCTGGTGGCACATAAATCCTACGTATAAATATCGTTTACTTTGCAACATTGCCCCGGCAGTCTCAAGGTCATAGTCTGACAGCTCAATCCAATATTTTATTTTGCTTTCCATTCAGACATTTTATATCCAAAGATAAGTTAAATGATTGGTTGTACAACTACGAACGATTATTCGACGCTGACCATATACCGACATATTGATTATTACTATAATTGTCAGAGTGCCACATGACCGATACTCTTGCTTTCATCGATTAAAACCTTAAAACATCAGCATTAAAAGCAGTTTCATTTTCCGGATGGCTTCGCGGAAGTACTGCAGGGTTCTCCGGATCTGCGTATCCACCGTGTTTTCGGAGATGCCCAGCTTTCGCGCAATTTCCGGGTAAGTTAACCCTTCAAACCGGTTCATCTCAAAGATGCTTCTCCTTTTCTCCGGCAGCCGATCCATCATGACCCGGAACCAGGTCTCCAGCTCGTTTTCTTCCAGCTTCAGCTCGGTGTCGTTGATGCCAAGATCGGTCAACAGTGACTCATCCTGAACATAAACGGTCAGCTCGATATTTTTCCGTAACAGATCGATGATCAGGTTGCGCGCCACCCTGAAAAGGTATGGCCCAAACGGACGACTGGCATCAAGCCTCTCCCTGTTGATCCAGATACGAAGAAATACTTCATGTACCGTTTCCTCCAGGTCAACATGCGGAGGAACGGAACGCTTCATGAAATGACCTACCTTACCCCTGTAACGGTAAAACAGCAGTTCAAAGGCCATCTCATCTCCCTGCACAAGCCGCTCAATGACACTTTTTTCGTCAGAATATGTAGGCTGAATACTCATCTAGCTGTGTTACTCAGGATGCCGGGTAAATTTACTCCGCATCCTGAGTAAGGCAATTATACTATTTCGCTGATATCAACTGTTTTTCAAGGTTCCACCCTTCCACCAGGATTTGCTGGGTCTGATCTTTCAGGCCGGCTAACGGAATACGGACAGTGACTGTCACCGACTCGCCGGCGGCCAGCGTAAAGTAATTGGCCGACCAGAACGAAGGCAGTACCTCTTCTCCATGATCCAGGATCTGCGGATTAATGAAGAACGCCAGTTGTTCTGAGTCATTGGTGAACCTCAACGTCCAGGTCTTACCGGTTGTACTCTGCCTCTTCTCAATGATGTCGGTCTGCACCTTCACCACGGGCATTTTGCTCATTTCTGAAAAGTCATTGTCCCCGGCCAGCCAATAGGTGTTCCGGGAAATAACCTTGCCGCCGGCATCCCGGAGATTTAGCACAACAAAACTCACGCCGTGCGGATTAGCCAGCGCCTTTGCAAGCGAAACCGTTTCTTTGACGCCCGTGGTATCCAGGCTTACCGTGGCAGTATCCTGATGCAATAATTTGGAATCGGGGCTGTAAACCGCAGCCTCCACCGCGAGATCAGCGTGGAACTGATACGTACGGTTAACCACCATCACATTGTAATTCAACGGATTCAGTTGAATATGGACCGGTTCAAGCGCATTCTGCATAAAGTAATAACCGGCATTGGGATTCAGGTACCAGTCGTAGATCTGCCAGATCACGCTTGGGAACGCGGCATTCAGCTTCCAAAGCATGACGCCTCCGGTTTCATTCAGTTTATCGCCGGCCGACTCAAAGATACCCTGGTATCCCATCGCATTCATCAGTTGCATTTTATCCGAGAAGTCTTTCATCGATCCCGGTTTGCCGTACCGCTTCACCATCTCTTCATAATATTTGTCGTACCTGCCGTTCCCGGTGGCGGCATCATGATACCCCCAGGTATGGTTCAGCGGGAACGGTAAGGTCTGATCCCACACCAGGTTTGGGATGATCTTTTTCAGACTGCTGTAAGCAGGCTGTGACGGGATACCCGTCTCATCTTTAAAGACCCAGTCATTCCCTGTACGGACACGTGTATAGTATTCCTTTGGATCCTGCCAGGTATAAGGGCCTCCGCTGTAAACGCCCGGGTCGGTATTATCAGGCCATGATTTCTTCCATCCTTCCGGAAGATTTGCAAACCCCGATGAACAAGGAATAAAGGGCCTTGTGCCATCCAGTTCAATGACGCTGTTTCGCATGGCCTCATAAAGCTCTTTTCGTGCATGTCCTTCATTTCCGCCGGTCCATACCAGCAAGCTCGGATGATTCCGGATCCGCAGGATCGTGCTCACCACATTCTTTTTGAACACCTCTCCTTCCAGCGGCCAGTCGGGCGACCCCTTAAACTCGCCCTGCGTGTCTCCCGTGATCCAAAAGTCAGACCATACCATCAGCCCGTACCGGTCGGCCAGGTCAAAAAAGACATCGGGAGGAGTGATCCCTCCGCCCCAAATCCGCACCAGGTTCATATTGGCATTTTTGCAAAGCTGCAATTCATACACGTAGCGCAGGGAATCCCGGTTCAGCATCATATCGGGCACCCAAGCCCCGCCGTTCAGATGGACACGCTGTCCATTGACGTAAAAATCACGGCGCAACGATCTGCCGTTTTCCTGAACTGCTTTCGACCCGACAGTCCGGATCCCGAAAACAAACGTGGTATCATCCAGAATGACCCCTTCCGATTCAAACTGCAAACGGATCCTGTAAAGGTTTGCCTTTCCGTAGCCATTGGGCCACCATAAATGAGGCTCCTTCACCGAAAGCTGGGCTGTGTTTTCAGCATCCAGCTTTACTTCGGTTTTCGCATCGGCACCAATTGAAACCTCCTTCGAAAATCCGAAAGGCAAACCCACAAAATTTTCCGGACTTATCTTTACGTTTAGCGTGCCTTCGACAGTTTTACGGTCATGGTTGATCAATGAAAGATCCAGTGATAATTTTGCAGAGGAAGTATCGGGCAGGTCAGGAAGACCGGTGACAAGATGCGGTGCGGCAATGGTCACTTTTCCCGATGTACGCAGGATAACCGGCTGCCAGATCCCCATGTTGCGGTCGCGCACCGGCGGCATCCAGTCCCAGCCAACCGAACAAAGCATCGTCACGTTTTTACCGATATCGCCCGTAGGCCCGCCATTCAGAAAAAAATCGCCAAACGCTTTTAACTGTTCCTTGTCCGGGTATCCCGGCTCATCGAGCGGATAGATCTTTACCGCCAGAAAATTATCTTCTCCGGCCTTGACCAAATCACTTACATCGAAACTGTATTCGGCAAACATGCCCGCCATTTGAGTGGAGTCGGCAATTTGTCTGCCGTTCATCCAAACCGCGGCACGGTAATTAATTCCCTTAAAAATGAGCTGAAAATGGCGGCCTTTATCAGCCGCCGGCACCTCAAATGAGGTCCGGTACCAATACGGTTTTTTCCAGGGGTTTCCCACGTTGGGGAGATGACTGTACTGCTCCAGGTTGTATTCCTTGTTGAAACGGTCGGATGCGTCCGGGATCAGCATATTGTTCATCCCGGCATACGGATCAGGATAAACGCGGTTGGCGACCAGGCCCGTAAGCACGGTAGACGGAACATCGACGGGGAACCAGTACACTTTTGACTGATAACCTGCCGATGAGATCATTTCGCCGGTGGCATCGATCAACCCGGAATACTGCATTTCAAACCGGGTAAGTTTTTTTTGCCTGATCAAATGATCCTGCGCCAACAAATCCTGCACAGGGGTAAAAAGCAGCAGGATCATCAAAAAGAACAGTCCTTTTTTTCTTGTCATCGTATGTATTTTAAAAGAATTGTCAGCTTCCGGGAAAAATCGCAATTTAGACAAAAAAGTAAGACGTTCGCGTTCCTGAAACAGCAAAGAATTTCCCCGGATTTGTTTCTTCTTCATTAAGTGTATCACGTATAAACGGAAATACTTCAGGTATGAAAATACTTTATTTATAGTTTTGAAAGCTCTTTGGGAGGGTTTAATTTTTTTAACTGATATAGATATGGCAAAATTCACGAGGGAAGATGCGCTTCTCTACCATTCGCAGGGAAGGCCGGGGAAAATAGAAGTTATACCCACAAAACCGTACAGTTCACAACGGGATTTATCGCTTGCATACTCACCTGGAGTAGCGGAACCGTGTCTGGAAATTGAAAAAGACGGCAATGCCGCGTATGAGTATACTTCAAAAGGAAATTTGGTGGCCGTTATTTCGAACGGGACAGCAGTACTTGGACTGGGGAATATCGGCGCTATGGCGGGGAAGCCGGTCATGGAAGGAAAAGGCTTGCTGTTTAAAATTTTCGCCGGCATTGATGTGTTTGACATTGAGATCAATGAAAAAGATCCTGAAAAATTCATCCAGGTGGTAAAAGCGATAGCGCCTACTTTTGGCGGGATCAACCTGGAAGACATCAAAGCGCCGGAATGTTTTGAGATTGAAGAACGGTTGAAAGCAGAGCTGGATATCCCCATTATGCACGATGACCAGCACGGCACTGCTATTATTTCTGCTGCGGGATTGCTCAACGCGCTTGAAATTGTCGGAAAAAACATTGAGGATGTCCGGATCGTGGTGAACGGCGCCGGCGCGGCTGCCAACTCATGTACCCAGCTTTACATGGCGCTGGGAGCCCGCCTGGAAAACATCGTCATGCTCGATTCGAAGGGTGTGATCAGCAAAAAACGCACGGATTTGAACAGCCGTAAAAAGCCTTTTGCCACCGACCGCGACTTGACGACCCTGGCAGAAGCGGTAAAAGATGCTGACGTCTTTGTCGGGCTGTCCGTTGCGGGCGTTTTGACCAAGGAAATGGTTCAGTCCATGAATGCGGATCCCATCGTTTTCGCCCTGGCCAACCCAAATCCTGAAATTTCGTACGACGATGCCATGTCTGCCCGCCCTGACTTGATCTTTGCCACCGGGCGTTCCGATTACCCGAACCAGATCAACAACGTGCTTGGGTTCCCTTATATTTTTCGCGGAGCGCTCGACTCACGCTCGGTTCGCATTAATGAAGCGATGAAAGTCGCCGCCGTGCGGGCCATTGCCGATCTGACGAAGAAGCCGGTACCCGACGTGGTGAACGCCGCTTATAACCTGAAACGGCTGAGCTTCGGACGCGATTATATCATTCCGAAACCACTTGACCCCCGTCTGCTGACGACCGTCGCCCCCGCAGTTGCCAAAGCGGGAATGGAATCGGGCGTGGCCCGCAAACAGATCACAGACTGGCATGCCTACAACGATTACCTGAACAAGCTGATGGGGAGCGACAACAAGATGCTGCGCCGCTTCTATGAAATAGCCCGGGAAAACCCGAAACGTGTCGTTTTTACCGAGTCCAATCACATCAACATGTTAAAAGCGGCCGAACTGGCGTACGCGGAAAAGATCTGTCATCCGGTGTTGCTGGGAAATGAAGAAAAGATCGCCAATGTGGCTGCCGAACATCATATCGACCTGACCGGGATTGAGATCATCAATCTGCGGCATGACCGGGAAGAAAACCGGAGGCTGGCTTTTGCCAGGTATTTGTCGGAAAAATGCAGCCGGGAAGGCATGACCTACGACGAGGCCTGCGAAAAGATGTACGACCGCAATTACTTTGGCATGATGATGGTCGAAACCGGTGAAGCAGATGCGCTGATCACGGGCGTCTATACCAAATACTCCGATACCATGCAGGCAGCAAAAGACGTGATCGGGATCCGCGACGGGCTGAACCACATCGCGGCCATGCATATCCTGAACACGAAAAGAGGTACCTTCTTCCTGGCCGACACCATGTTCAACAGGCATCCCTCTACCGAGGTGCTGATCGATATTGCCAAACTGACTTATGATACGGTTAAGTTTTTCGCCTACGAACCCGTGATGGCGCTCCTTTCCTATTCCAACTTCGGATCTGATAAAGTGGGAAGCCCGGCCAGTGTCCACCAGGTTGTCCAGACCCTCCAGGAACAGGACCCGGACATGATCGTCGACGGCGAAATGCAGGTGAATTTCGCGCTGAATAAAAAGCTCCGGGATAAAAAATACCCGTTTTCAAAACTATACGGGAAGGAGGTCAATACGCTGGTATTCCCTAACCTGAGTTCGGCCAATACGACTTACAAAATGCTGGTCGAAATGGGATTGGCAGAAAGCATTGGTCCGATCCAGATGGGATTAAAAAAGCCGATCCATATCCTGGATGTGGAAAGTTCGGTACGGAGCATTGTCGATATGACGGCCATTGCCGTGCTGGATGCCATCGTGGAAGATCAGAAGAAGAAAAATAAGGTCACGAGCTTATAAAA
>CAZOYZ010000303.1:0-6741 GCA_964584045.1 uncultured Prolixibacteraceae bacterium
CCTCGTTGAGAAACTGGACCAACCGCGGCAGGTGCTTCACGTTCTCGGAATACGACAAATCGTTCCCAAGGTGCAAGTCACTGATAACAACAATTTTATCCCTTTCATTATTGCTGCTCATGCTCATATTGTCGAAGGGATTCGGAGCGTCGTCATCATCGTCGCCCAAATTACACGATGCCAGTATAAAGGCCGATGTAACTGATAAGAGTAAAAAAAATGTTTTCTTCATCATAAAATAAACGTTACTTAAAAACCTACAATTAAAAGGTGATATAAATAGCTTGTCTTCCAATCGAACTAAAACTAACGAAAGACAAAAACAAAAAATTGATTACCAGATTTTCAACGAATCCAATTCATTTAAACTATCATCTGGTAATCAGATTTTAATTTCTATTTTTCAAACCTTCTGTTCGAAAATTATCAGACCAAATGTAACGAATTAGTTCACAATTCTACCTTGTTCAGAAGTGAATTTGCAGATCAAGCTCCTTTTTCTCACTTGTAACTATCTTACGTAAAATCTAAATAGTTGATTTTGCGATATTTGCCAACCTTCACGTTCCGCTGAGAAATTTCCCGGTCAAGGATAGCCTTCCGCGCATGCTTTTTGTCAAAGGCAGAAATATTGTTGGTTCGGGAGTATTCACTTAACTTAATTTCTTATATCATCGATATTACCCAAAAAGGAACAAAGGAAGACGGAACAGCTCTCTGAAAAGATCAAAGCAGGCGACAGCGTTAAGACTGTTTGGGGTGATAAAAGTCTCCAACGTCACAATCATTGATAATTTCCCAACTTAATGAATTCTGTCATCAGGCGAAACCTGAACCTATTCCTGATAAACCATTACATCATCAATTTCCCATTTTTCGAACTGGGAACATGAAAATCCGATCTGAATTTTTCCTTCATCAAGGGCAATCGAAGTATTTTCACGTCTGTATATCTCTTCGTTATCGACAAAGCATTGGGTCAGACCATTTTTTAAGTCACAAACAACTTTTATTTGTTCCGGAACATCGCATTTCTTCTTGCACTGCATACTGAACCTGTTAATATACAGCCAGGCATCGCTGCAATAAATGTTTTTCCGGAAAGTACTTTTAAACTCAATAATCAGCTTTTTATCCGGATTAATGATCAATGGTTTGCTTTTTAAATAAGTGCGGGTGTGTTCTCCTCCCTGCTTGATGAGCACAATCCCGTTCGACTCTGTAACATATACATAATCGCTCGCATATCCCGAAACGATCCACCGGTCATCCATTATACCATCGTTAAAATCGTCGCTTAGCAGGACCTTTTCTTCCTGTTTCTTCAAAAACACGCTTATTGAATCTCTTAAGGCGAACCCACTGCTGCGTATATAATACGATACAACATTCCAGCCTTCTGAAAGCATCAGATCTTCTTCCGGCGATCCGGCAACGTCGCCAAGATTAGTCTGGCGGTTGATGGACGTGATTATAAATATGGAATTGCTGAAATATGGATCTATTTCTTTAAACAGCCTGAAGGAGTTGCTATAGACTGTATCGTTATTGTTGGCTGTCAGTGCGAAAGGGTGCTGAAGCGCTTTAAATTTATCTTTACTCCGCTCCTCAACGATTTTTTGCTTCTCATAGTCAGCCTGTTGTTTACTGGCATCTGCTTCCAGGAACCCGTCATTACCACCTTGCCGGATAAGGACTACTCCGGTTACATAGAATCCGTTTTTCCAGATATCTTTAGCGGTGTTTCCATTAAATGAAGGCACTTTGGTAGTCATAGGTTCTCCATTCCGGGCACAGAAAACGTTCGGCCATGATGGCGAACCAGGAGTATTATAACCGTAACCTTCGCCCGATTTTGGGACTGTTGGCGTAATCTTAATGTAAACCATATACCCCACCCCCTTTTTGGGCGAACATTCCAATAACACGCAATCGCGGTAATCAAGGTAGTCCAAAGGAGTCCGGGCACCTGCTTCCCATTTAAACACGCCATCAATGACCGGCTCGCCCATTAACGTCCTTAAATCCCATTTTACAGTGAGGCTCCTGATATTCATGGCGACATTGGAGTGATGGGAGAAACTAAAACCATTTACGGGAGCATAAGTCGTCACTCCCGATCCGGATAAATGAACAAAAGGTGCCGTTTGCGGAAGAACTGTTATCCCGCAAAACATGAATAAAATAATAAGAAGATATTTACCCATTTCCCAATCCTTTTATGTAACAGGATATAAAGTCTTTGTTATTAGAATTACTTGTTAGCAAATGATACTGCAAAAATACATCTATTATGGCATAAATTATCTGTGACAGGGAGCAATATCTTAAACATTCTCTCAGATTTGAAGGTGTTTGATAATCGCCAATATTAAACCAATAATCCGTTTTTGTTTTAATACCGCTCACCGGCTCTGATAATATTGTTTACTTTTGGAGAGGAAGAAATACGAACTTTGGAAAAGACAGAAATGAAACGAGCGCATGAACGCCGCAGTTTACGCCCAGGATGATGTTTATTGGCGAGTTCCATACCGTTGAAAGTGCCTCCCGTAGAGGTGACGGCAATACGCAAATTGTAGTTGATAATTTGAAACGAAAAACGTATGAAAAAATATTTGATCTTTTTTGTTATAGCGGGATTTCACCTGAATGGCTCGGGTCAAAACAAGGTCGATTCTTTGTTTGAAGACATCAGGTTCCGAAACGATACCGCGCGGTTCTTCACCACGAAAACAGTCGACTTTATACGGGTAAAGTCAACCGTTTCGGAAGGTGTGGAATTTGCAGCAGTGATTCACAAACCGGAAAAACCATCGCCGGTTCTATTGCTTTCGCACGGATGGCATCAATCGGTCAAGCCCCCCTCGCGGGAAAGTGAAAATCCGTATCCCGGGTTTCTTTCTGTACAGGTAGATATGCGCGGGCGTAAGTTCTCGACGGGCAAGCCCGATTGTAACGGACTGGAACTGTACGATTTTTACGACGCGTGGTTGTATGTGACCTCACATTATAAGGAATACATCTCCGATCCGTCGCAGGTCTATTATTGCGGAGGAAGCGGAGGCGGAGGAAACGGATTCGCCCTGATTGGCAAATTCCCTGATTTGTTTTGCAGCGCCCTGATCTCGTGCGGGATGAGTGATTATGCCGATTGGTTCAGAAATGATGAGACCGGAGAATTCCGCGATGAGATGCTTGTCTGGATTGGTTGTACCCCGGAACAGGATGAAGAAGCATACCGCTCGCGAAGCGGATTGACGACGGTTCGGAACATGCTCACTCCGGCGTACATTGTTCACGGAGAAACAGATATCCGGGTTCCGGTGACGCATTCACGCAATTTCGTCAACAAGGCAAAAAAATACCGGAAACCAGTCCGGTACCTGGAATTGGAAAACGTCGGGACCAGAAGCCATTGGGGAAGAATAACACCCGAACAGGAAAGACAGCGGGAGGAGTTTAGCCGGCAGGCCTTGTCGGTTCATCCGGCGCCGGAGTTGCCAACGTCGGGGAAACTGATTGTGGCGGGCTATGTGGTGACGAAACACTTTTCCGTATTCATGGACTCCATCGATGCGGTTGGTAAAATAAAGTATGACCTGAAGGCCAGGAAAATATCGTTCACGAAAGGACACGGAAAAGTGATCTGGAAATAGCAGATATTTGCACTCACAAGCAGGTGAGGAAATGACTTAAAAATCGGCAATAATGATGAAAGATTAATCAACTTCGATACGAGTGGCTCATAGTTAAATTCATTCGTGCAGGAATAGATGACGAAATCTCAAAACTGATGCCATGCAATTTCAAAGTTGATGATCTGTAATTTCAAAGTTGATGACCTGTAATTTCAAAGTTAATGATCTGTAATTTCAAAATATGTCGTACCTTTGGCAGGTATAATTCAGATCATGATAATTAAAAGGCAGATTATAAATGCGATTCATGCATTGCGGGATAAATATCCCATTCTGGCCATAACAGGTCCCAGGCAATCCGGGAAAACTACGCTACTCAAATCAATGTTCCCGGATTATCAGTATGTGAATCTGGAAAATCCTGATGTGCGGAGC
Source organism: uncultured Prolixibacteraceae bacterium (assembly GCA_964584045.1). Classification (GTDB taxonomy): domain Bacteria; phylum Bacteroidota; class Bacteroidia; order Bacteroidales; family Prolixibacteraceae; genus JBCFBK01. Next base: position 4,077 of record CAZOYZ010000303.1, read on the forward strand.
TTTGCAGAATCAGACCCAAACAGCTTCCTGTCAATGTATGAGAAGTTTGTCATCTTTGACGAAGTCCAGCGCGTACCTTTTCTGTTCTCCTACATCCAGGCTATTGCCGATGAAAGTGGAATAATGGGGCAATTTATATTGTCAGGATCACAGAACTTTCATCTCATGAAAAATATTACTCAAAGCCTGGCTGGAAGAGTCGCGATATTTAAACTTTTTCCATTTGACCTTCAGGAGTTGAATACAGAGGGACTACTCAACGATAATTATTTGGAAAATCTTATCAAAGGTTTTTACCCGGCTATTTATGACAGAGAAATTCCATCAAAAATATTCTATTCCAATTATACCCAAACCTATATTCAGCGGGACGTAAGCGAGTTAATCGCAATAAAAGATATCCAGCTGTTCCGGAACTTTTTGTCACTATGCGCTACCAACGCCGGACAATTACTTAATATAAGCGCTCTTGCAAATAAATGCGGAGTATCGCAGCCTACTGCAAAATCGTGGCTGTCGGCTTTGGAAAACAGTTATATTCTGTTTTTGCTTCACCCTTTTTATGAAAACTTCAGCAAGCGTATCGTAAAAACTCCCAAATTATATTTTTACGACACCGGCTTGCTTTGTCACCTGTTAAAACTTAATGATCCGCAACAGTTGCAGTTACACCCTTTCAAAGGAAGCCTCTTCGAAAATATGATGGTCGCGGAGTACGTAAAAAGAATGTCTCACAAAAATCAGTTGAATGACATCTGGTTTTGGCGTGACTCGGCAGGCCATGAAGTAGACCTGATCGTTCAAAATGGTACTGAACAACATTTGTTCGAGTTTAAAGCGACCAAAACAATCATGCCCGACTTATTTAAAGGCCTGATCTATTATGAAAACCTGAATAACAAACAGATGGACAAAACGTTAGTATATGCGGGGAATGAGGCTCAAAAACGGACATACGGAAACATACTGTCGTGGAAAGCGTTTGGACGGTGACGTTCACTGTTGTTGGTATATCCGGGTTTACGCCCCTGGTAATTGAAGTTTTCTCCAGCTTTTCGCGCATCACTCAGGACTGATCACTTCCTGCCCGCGCAAACCAGCAGAATAGATCAGCGACAGGGCCACCCGTTGCCTGAGTAGTTTAGTCACTATAATACCTGCATCTTTCATCGTGCTGTTAAGAGCTCCACTTTTTATCTCCTGCCCCGGATGTCCTGAAACCCTGAAAAACCTGTCGGTTACACTTAAAAGTCGGCAATAATAATTTTCTTCATGCCCATCATTTTCTTGAAAGCACCTGGCTTTTTGCTTAGTTCTTCCCAATTTTCAGGGCATACCTGCCAACTCAAACCATATTTGTCCTTGAGCCATCCGCAAACGCTTTCTTCTCCTCCGTCAGATGTGAGCTTGTTCCAATAGTAGTCAATCTCTGCCTGGTCTTCGCAGGGTATCATAAACGAAACGGATTCATTGAATTTGAACAAGGGTCCCGCATTGATACCAATAAAGCGCATTCCCAGTATTTCAAATTCAACTGTCAGCACTTTGCCTGCGAAGTCCTTTTGAAACTCCGCCAATCCCTCGGCTTCAGTCTTGGGATAATACGTGGTGTTTATGATTTTCCCGTCCGGGAAAACAGCTACATAATATTCGGCCGCTTCTTTTGCATTGCCGTCAAACCACAAGTTTGGAATGATTCGATTCTTCATGGTATTGTTTATTTAATTGTTTAATGAAAGTTCTTCTGCCAGTCCAACAAGTATCCCTTCTGCTCCACGAATGTAGCAAAGACGGTACATGTTCTCATAGTTAACGATTTCGCCCACCAGTTCGGCCCCATTCTTTACAAGCCGGGAAACCAACTCATCGATGTCGTCAACTTTAAACATGACCCGCAGATAACCCAACGAATTAACGGGTGCTGTCCGATGGTCTGAAATGATTGCGGGTTCTATAAACCGTGAAAGCTCCAAACGGCTGTGTCCGTCGGGGGTAACCATCATTGCTATTTCGACCGACTGATTTCCAAGTCCGGTTACCTGTCCCGCCCATTCGCCTTCAACCATCATTCGTCCTTCAAGTGTAAGACCTATTTCTTCAAAGAAGGAAATGGCATTGTCGAGCGATTCAACGACGATGCCCACATTATTCAATTGAAGTAACTTACTTTTTGTCATTTCTTCACTCTTTTGTTTTGTTGAAAAAAGCGTCTTCAAAATTGGTTTTGTTACCTGCTAATTTCACCAATAAAGGCCATGCCGACGCGGTGTAAATACGACAACCTCAGTACCTGCGTACGACAAATGAAAGTGATCCGTTATGACGGAAAAAGTCTCCAGGATCACAATCGTTGATCATCTGTCTTGTTCTGCACAGAAATCCCAACATTAAATATCCGCTGTGTCTGCATGAACACGCGAAACACGATACTTGTTCCCATAGTGTTTTCAATTAACGTTTATGGGTCCGGTTGAATTTTTATACCAGAATTGCGGCATATGGCAAACAAGGATTTGACAGACGCCGCCAAAATAATAGTCCGCAACGATCTGGAACTGTCCGTTAAGGAAATTTTTGTTCTGGAGGAACAGGATTCCCGCCAGGAAGCAACCTTTACATTCTTTGCTGACGGTTACCCGGGAGTGGTATACCTGCAATCGGAGAA
>CAZOYZ010000304.1:0-6739 GCA_964584045.1 uncultured Prolixibacteraceae bacterium
CCATTTAAATAATCATAGTGGAAATAATTGTCAGAAACTCGGTTATTCATTAATAATCATTCTAAATTAAGAGTGAAGTAAGAACAGGAGATTTATAGCGTCATAATGGGGCATTAAAAGAGGACTGATAACGTTATAAGTAAAGGGTTGCCCAAGCCAGTTCAATGGCTCAAGGTTGAGGGCCTGGTCTCGTCGGAGTTCGTGCGTTCGAATCGCAACCCTCGCATCCAGACTTTTTTTGCTATTCATTATTTTGTCTCTTGATGTCTAGACTTTTCTGTTGACTATGAGACTACTCTAGCTTCTTCTTCTAGTCTTTTCTCAATTCTCACGAGTGGTTTACGTGTTTTTATCTCTTGATCTTTACAGGCAATAATTTTCTGCATGTATGATGCTTTTCATCTGGATAATTCTACGATTCCCTGGGAAATATATTTATAGTATTAGATAGGAAGTAGGTTACCTAATTCCTAAATAATTAAATATAATCTTTGTTAAACTAATTTCAATTGCTATTACTTAAAGATGGAGGTATAAAATGGAATACGAACTTGAAGAAGTCGAAAGGGATTACATAGAATTCAGAAAAGAAATCGGTGAAGAATAACAAAGAAAAATGAAATATATAAAACAAACACGAAATATTTCTAAGTACAAGGCACAAAAAACAAACATGAAATACTTCAAAGAATAGGCACAAAAAAGAAAGTATTTGGAAGTACTCTCATGCCAAATGAAAAACAAAGTATCAAAATCAAATCCAGACCGTATCAGCAAGTTGTTGACCATGTTTTAAGAAAAAGATAGATCTTTCATGCGTTTAAGTAGATCGTTCATGTGTTTACCATCAAAGAAAAAAAGAGATACTGATTTTGACTCCCTCATATGAGTTCCCAGAAAGTATGCGTATAAGATTACGCAGAAATCCCATCTCTTCTCTTTTTAATTCCACATTTTGTTTTATTCCGCTATTCGTTTTAACTATGTTATATGCCTCCGATATTGCAATATTCGAGTAGCAAAGAATATGAAAAACCCTATAAAGAGAGCTATCAAACAGAGGCCAACTACCAGGTCTGGCTCACGACTTTTCCCACCACAGCCAGGCGGTGTATGATTTTTCCTTCATTCTTATACCTCCGTTTTCGCAGGAAAATGCTTCGGAGCATAGCCATAAGAAGATGCGATTGTATCCTTAATATCCCTCAAAACGGTTCCGTATTGTCCTTCCAGGTTTGTGGGGCCGATGACTGTATAGTTATCTATGATCAGATCCGGGATATCTAAAAGATTGTATCTGTCGACATAAGATGCGCCTTTTTGCGAATTAACTCTGATTTCCTGATAAACGACAGGTATACCTCCTTTACGGGCTTCTTCAATAGCCTGCCTGACTAATGGCATTGCTTCGGTACATCGATGGCAGCTTTCATCATAAAGATATATGGCGGTAACCGGTTTCGTATCTTCCGCCTCAGCCACGGATGGCAGTGTGGGTAAAAGTAATAATATGACCAATATTGCCAGGTACAGCTCATGTAATACGTTTATCTCTTGATTTTCGGAAAACCGATGATAACTGGACCTTAACATAATAACCCCTGTACAAACTTGCTTTTAACACATCTGTATGTCATACAATTTTGAATAAAATCGATAACTTTTCATACAATAATACATACAAATGTTAAATAAGTAAGTCTGTGTAATAAAAAATGTTACAAATCTTTATATTTTGTAACAGTTAGTTTACGAATGGTTCATATTATTACTTTTCGGAATTGAAGTATATTTAATAAATAGCAACAGGTGCCATATATGAATGATAAACCTGAAAATGATAATCGAATAACCGGGCATTTGAGTCATTTCTATTTTAAAAAGGGTTTTGTGTTGTGTGTACTCATAATGCTTTTTATAGTATCTGTAGAAGGGTGCACTGAACAGACAGGTCAGATTACAACAACTGCCGCAGACTCCTCGACGACAGCAGCCGCGCCTGATGAACAATTCCGTTACGTGAAGGATATGCGTGGCGTTCAGGTGAAACTGCCTAAGGATATCCAGCGTATCGCTACCATCGATGATGGGTTTGTTGAAGGAGTCCTGACAAATCTTAGCGAGGTTGATAAAGTAGTCTCCGTCGGTTCAGTTGGGCTTGGTTCCAGTTCATTTTATCAGTCAAATATTACTCTAAACTCCGGTACAAATTATACTTTTAGCGGTGGATCAAACACGATGTGCGTTGTTAATCCATGGCTGGCTAATGTGTCCTGTACGGAGTCTTCGTCAGGCATGACCATAATTAACTATGAAAAACTGGCAAGCGCGAATCCTGATGTTCTCATCATAAGGGTCGGTGACTGCTCCATTAGTGCCAATGATATCGAAAATAACAATAAAAAGATATCAACGATCGAGTCGCTGGGTATACCCGTAATTGTGCTCTATTCACCGAACAATTACAATAATTCCGGCCTGAACACCATGCGTGATGAGATGAGCGTAATCGGACAGTTGTTCGATAAGGAGAAAGAGGCAATGGCCCTGGCAGACTATCTGGATAATACGGAAAAGATGATCCTGGACAGGACCAGGGATGTCCCTGAAGATGAGAAGGTCACAGCGCTGTACCTCGGGATTTCTTCCAAGGCCAGGCAGAGCGGCGGTGCCGGGTATGTGAGCGGCACCGATACTCCTGAATCGTACATACTCGAGACCGTTGCCAATGGCAGGAATGCTTACCAGGACACCGGCTCTGGAAAGCTGCTCAATGCCGAGCAGGTGCTGGCATTAAATCCTGATGTGATTTTTTTACCCACATATTCCGGGTACCATCCGTCTATCGAACTGCAAGATGCAATATATTACCAGAATGTGCAGGAACTTCAGGCAATAAAAAACAAGCGTATCTATTCCATGCCTTACACGCCGAGAAACTGTGACCGTCGTGTCGAGTATCCTCTGGATTTGCTGATTGTCGCTAAAGGCTGCTATCCTGATCGTTTCCAGGATATTAAAGTCCATGAGTTTGCGTTGAAACTATATCAGGATGTATACGGGGTGGATCGTGCAACAGCAGAAAAAATAAGGTCGGCCCAGTACCTTGACTGGACTGTCGAGTACGATTTCTAAAAATGCGGTGGAAAGGATACAGGTGTGTTATGGAATGCATGGTGTGCAGATGAAAGTGTCGAAGTGTATCAAGCGTGCTGCTTCGTTTAAACACGTGGCTGGACTGAACGATAGAGCAGGGTTCCAGGGTGTTTGTCGTGGAAGAAGTATCGAATGACGTGAAAAAATCGACCCTTACCACCCTCGATTTTTTTGAAGCGAGGAAGCTTTGTATCATGCTTTTCCTTGCTGTTGTGATGGTGGCAGGCGGTATGGTCATGATCTGTTTAGGGACCTATCATATCTCTATACCGGAAGTATACTCAATCATTGCCACTCATCTCTTTTCATCGGATAACGTGGATTCCCTGAATAAACTGAAAAACACAATTGTCTGGAATATCCGCTTCCCGAGGGTCATTATGGCTATAACCGTCGGCATCGGTCTTTCTGTAGCCGGGGCGATTTATCAGGGATGTTTCCGCAACCCTCTTGTGGAGCCATACATCCTTGGGGTATCTTCGGGAGCGGCTTTCGGTGCAGCTCTGGGGATAGTCTATCCTCATATCTTTATTTCTATACAGCTGGGTGCTTTCATATTTGCCTCGCTCTCCGTATTCCTTGCATACACGCTGGCAAGGAGCAGGGGGCAGACGCCTGTTGTCACGCTGGTACTCGCCGGTATCATCATAGGCTCGATATTTTCCGCTTGTGTTTCCATCATGAAATACCTCTCAAACGATACACAATTGAGAGAAATTGTCTTCTGGATGATGGGCGGCTTCTACTACACTACATGGGATGATGTGTATCTTACCGTGCCTGTTGTGTTAATATCCGTAGCTATCATGTGGTTCTTCGGGTGGAAACTGAACGTCCTTTCTATGGGTGATGAGGAAGCCCGAGCGCTGGGTGTGAACCCGGAAGTTTTTAAGTTTATTTTCATCGTGCTGGCTACGCTGGTGACTGCCATCTGCGTATCTTCGGTCGGGATTATCGCATGGGTCGGCCTGATGATGCCCCATGCAGCCCGTCTTATCCAGGGGCCAGATAATCGTTTTGTCATTCCCACAGCTGCACTGATGGGAGGTGTTTACATTATTTTTTGTGATACGATTGCTCGCACTCTTACTTCGGCAGAAATCCCTATAGGGATTATCACGGCTATCGTAGGTGCACCTTACCTCGTGTATCTGTTGCGTAGTAAAGAAAAGGAGATTTTTGGGTGATAATGTGTTAAAAGTGGACAACCTGAGCTTCGGGTATAACAGCGTACCCATATTCAAAGACATCTCATTCAGAGTAAAGAAAGGTTCTTTATGCGGACTTTTCGGGCCAAACGGCTCCGGGAAGACAACCCTGTTCAAATGCTGCATGAGCTTCCTGAAGTACGATAACGGCAGCATATCCATTGACGGGTGTGATGTCAGAAAGAAAAAGATAGGGGAGCTGGCAAAACTTGTCGCCTATGTGCCTCAGGAACACAAGCCACCTTTTCCGTATCTTGTCAAGGAGGTCGTATTAATGGGCAGGACTCCCCACATGGGCGGCATCTTCGGTATCTCTGATGATGACAGGAATAAGGTCCAGGAAGCAATGGAAATGCTCGAAATCTCCCATCTAGCCGATAAGCCCTATAACCAGCTCAGCGGTGGCCAACGCCAGCTCGTGCTCATCGCAAGGGCTATGGCACAGGAAACGCCTCTTATGCTGCTGGACGAGCCCACATCCGCCCTTGATTTCTGTAACCAGATACGAATCTGGAATATTCTAAAAAAGATATCCTCGAAAGGGACAACTATACTGGCCTGCAGTCATGACCCAAACCACATCTCATGGTTCTGTGATGATGTAGCTGTCATGTACCGGGGAGGTCTGGTCGCAAAAGGTAATCCGAAAAGCGTGGTATCTGAGCAATTACTGGGCACCATATTTAACAATATCTGCAGCGTTGGCTACATGGACCGTCTGATGATGGTATACCCGAAAAATATCCAGACCGAATGTCCAGTAGCCACGGTAACCAGTTGCTCGCAATAAATAAATTATAAACAGAAAGGAGGACGTCTGTATAAATGTTTTTTAGCTAAATCCTCCGATGATAATCTGTCGTTTCGCAATAGCATCAGGAGTAATTTCAGCAACGGTAATTATTCCTTTTTCTTCTGTTTTACGGTCTGCCTTATAATGATTTTAAGCTTTTCCTTTTTCTTCCTGTGCACATCACTTATGTATATTTTGTGATGCTTTTCTCCGGGCGCGGTACTGCCAGAATTCAGGCCATCGGACTTGGATTCAGGTCATTGAACTTTATTTTATGAAAGTGCATCAGGTCATTGAACTTGATTTTGTGAAAGCATATCTCTTTATCTCTTCTCTATACTCTTCTGCCATCTCAACATACTCTTCAGCATTTTCCTGTATAGCCTCAATATCTTCCTCGTTCGTTTCCCTTTTTACCGCACCCGGGACCCCAATAATAAGGCTGTTAGGCGGGAACTTCTTCCCCTGGGGCACAAGCGCGTTTGCACCGACAATTGAGTTTTTCCCTATCTCTGCCCCGTTCAGCACAGTCGAATTCATGCCTATTATTACATTCTCCTCTATTTTACACCCGTGCAGAACAGCCCCGTGCCCTACAGACACGTTGTCCCCAACCTGAACCCCATTTTCAGGGTCTGCATGGATAATAACGCCGTCCTGGATGCTTGTCCTGTTGCCGATCTTTATTTTGTTCTGGTCTCCCCTGATTACTGCATTAAACCATATGCTTGAATGGCTCCCTACCTCAACATCTCCTATTATGTCCGCAGAATCCGCAACGAAAGCCGTCTCAGCAATCCTGGGACTCATCCCTTTAAATCTCATTATCATCTTTATCCTCCACTTCTCAAGCTTTATCTTTTCTTGATCGTTTCTCTATGCGTATTGTTTATGTTATTTCTTAATTTTAGCTTCTGCTACACATTGTTTTCCCCACTTATTTCTGCATGCTTCAAAAATAGCTCCTGATTCAGGCTGCATAACGATAAATGAGATATGTGATAACAAGTATTATCAGAACAGGGCGGAGGTTTGTCCCTACTTCTGTATATTCTGCGTTCTTTTTTTCAGGCTTTTCTCGCTTGAGCATGTGGTCTATTATTGAACTGATTGAAGGGTCTGTCAGATATTCCTTTTTCCTGTACCTTAGCATGAGCACAAAATGTATTGCTGTTAACACAAAAGCCAGGAAGAAAGCCGCAAGGCCATCTATTGAGATATAGCCTGTATAATTCAATGCTCCAATGGCTAAAAAAGAAACAAAATATACCGGTATTGAGCGCAAGAGTTCTTCTTCCACAATAGGGTCCAGTTTCACGCTGTGGCTCCTTACTATCGATCAGCATATGACTTTTAATTGTATACTTATTTCCCATCACTGCCTTAATTAATTTATGTTGCTCGTGCTCTTTCTCGTGATGATGGTGTCCTTTTCACTCCTCGAGGTTCTTCCCGGGAGGATAGTGTCCTTTTCGGTTGCTCCGCTCGCTCAAGAGGCCTAATTCATAAAGAGTATAAGCTAAACTCAAAAGACTAATCTGGAAGATATGATTTGGAAGGTACGGAGCGGACTTTTCTTAAG
>CAZOYZ010000305.1:0-6734 GCA_964584045.1 uncultured Prolixibacteraceae bacterium
TGTATGCAAAGGCGCCAAATCTGATCAGCAGCGATTTAACATGGGAAACCATCACTTCTCTGAACCTGGGTCTCGATGCCGGGTTTCTGAATAACCGTCTGGGATTGGTTTTTGAATGGTACAACCGGATCACTTCAGATATGGTCGGTCCTTCCCTGGATCTTCCGTCCGTGTTGGGTGCGACAGTTCCTCCTAGCAATAATGCTGAATTGTCAACGAAAGGTTTTGAATTATCGATAAGCTGGAAAGACAGGATTTCAAACGACTTTTCGTATGATGCGAGGATCAGCATGGGCGATAATCAAACGACAATCCTGAAATACCTAAATGAAAACGGAGTGATCGACAACTGGTATAAGGGCAAAAAATACGGAGAGATCTGGGGGCTCACAAGCGATGGGATTATTCAAACGGCGGGTGAAGAAATGCCTGATCAATCGTATTATTATTCCAAATGGGGTCCCGGTGATGTCAAATATAAAGATACAGGAGGGCCTGACGGTGTGCCTGATGGTAAGATCAACCCGGGTTTGGGAACGCTGGATAACCATGGTGATTTATCTGTGATAGCGAACAGCACCCCCAGGTATAACTTCAGTGTGTATGCAGGGTTGAACTGGAAAAATTTTGACCTCAGTATGCTTTGGCAGGGCGTCGGCAAATGTGATTTATTACCGGGCCGGGATTCCGAGTTCTTTTGGGGGTTAACCAATATCGCAGCAGGTTCGGCGATATTTCAAAATGGTCCGGCTCTGGACTACTGGCGTCCTACTGATGAAACAAACATGTTGGGGCCGAATACGGATGCATACCTGCCAAAACCCTATTTCTCCACCGAAAGAAATAAAAACAGCCAGGATCAAAGCAGGTATGTTTTAAATGCGGCTTACTTACGGTTAAAAAACCTGCAAATAGGTTATACCATCCCAGGGGAGATTTTAAAAAAGGCATTTATCAGACAGGCAAGAGTTTATTTTTCCGGTGAAAATCTGTTGACATTTTCAAAATTACCCGAAATATTCGAGCCGGAAACATCCGTAGCCTCGAATCCCAGGATCACCGGCGTTGTTGATCCCGGAGAAAACCGGGGTATCGATTTAGGGGAGATTTACCCGATCACGCGAATGTTTTCATTTGGTGTTACTTTAACTTTTTAAAAATTTTTAAATATAACAACGATGAACTATCTTAAAATAACTACCTGTTTTGTGGCTTGCAGTTTGATCTTGCCGGCCTGCCAGGAAGATTTCCTGGAGCGGTATCCTCTGGATGAAGTATCGGCGGCAGTCTTTTTCAAACAGCCAAACGATTTGAAAATATATATGAATCAGTATTATCACAAAAGTGTTTTCCCTTTGATCAATCTGGATACCCGAAGCGATATCGGGATCGATACTTACATTGACGAAACCCGTATTGATGCCCGTTTGCAGGGAACAAGAACGATTGCTTCAGGATCGGCGATGGGTTATACAAACATAAGAAGCATTAACTATTTTTTTGACAATTACCGAAAGTGTGAGGCTGATTTCAACGATTATAAACAATATGTGGGAGAAGCTCATTTTTTCAGGGCTAAATTTTATTTTGATCTTCTTAGAACATTCGGGGATGTTCCCTGGATTACAACAGTTCTTGGAACTGATTCGCCGGAACTTTATTCGGCAAGAACTCCCAGAAATGTAGTCGTTGACAATATGATCGCGTATCTGGATACGGCAGCCATGTATCTGATGGCCGACAAGACAAATGGTTGTTCCCGGATCAATAAATGGATTGCCCTCTTGCTTCAGTCCAGAATTGCCCTTTATGAGGGCGCCTGGGAAAAGTATCATGCCGGTGATCCGTTTGGAGTCAGTTCACCTCAACCGGAGAAGTATTTTAATAAGGCGGTTGAAGCTGCTTCGGCAATCATGAATTCCGGTTTATATGACATTTATTCAACCGGCAACCCGTCGTCCGATTACAATGATTTATTTGGATTACGGGATTATTCATCAAACAAGGAGGTCATGTTTTGGAGTAAAATGTCGGCTGAACTGGGCATTTATGGTAACCGTAAACTGAATCAGATGGAGACTCCCAACGGTTTCGGAATCACAAAGGCAATGGCCGATTCGTACTTGTGCACGGATGGAAAGCCTATCGCAGAAAGTACCCTTTTTGAAGGCCATAACTCGATTTCAGATGAAATGAAGAATCGTGACCCCCGTTTTTTTCAAACCATATTCACTCCTGCCGACGCCTGGAAGATTGATGCTGCCGGTACAGTGACGAACTGGAATGCGGCCTATGCCCAACTGTTTTCCAATTCTACGTTCGCCTGTCCGACAGGCTATGTCAGACGTAAAGATTACAACCCGAATTTAACGTACCATTCGCAAAATTACGAAGTAACTCCATCGGTTCAATACAGATACGCAGAAGTGTTACTCAACTTTATTGAGGCGAAAGCTGAGCTGGGAACGATTACTCAGGCTGATGTGGATCTTTCTGTGAAAAAGCTTAGGGACAGAGTGGGTATGCCGAATCTGGTATTGACCGGTATTACGGCTGATCCAAACTGGGAGTTTCCTGATCTTTCACCAGTTATCAATGAAATCAGACGGGAGCGAAAGGTTGAACTTGCCCTGGAAGATTTACGTTGGGATGACATTGCCCGATGGGCTGCAGCCGATGAACTGATCGTGGGGAAAAGGCCTAAAGGAAGTAAGGTTTCTCAATTTGCGAAAACACCTGCTTACGGAGTCGATGATGAGGGATTTCTTGATCCTTTCAAAAATGCCATGCCGAACGGCTTCGGCTTTGTAACAGGGCGGGATTATCTGTCTCCCATATCGGAAAATCAAATCCTGTTAAATCCAAACCTGGTACAGAATCCGGGATGGACTCAGTAAATTTTTAGTTATCTTTCCCTTGCCTGCCACCGGTGGGCGGGGGAAAAATCGTGAATTCGAAATCGACATCATCCATGTTGACAATCCCGGCTGGCATGATGCCCAACTTGGAGATATAGATGGCGACGGCGACATCTATATCGTATCCAAAATATGGAATGCCGACCGAAGTATTTACCACCTTGATTACTGGAGAAATGAATTAATATCCCGAGTGAAATAAAACACTTTTACGTTTTTATTTTAGTTTTACAGTACTTAAATATTTTTTAGCTTTGGGAAAGATCGCGCTGATTATATTAAATGAATTTTCTGTGTGCTGTGACTTGAAAGTTAAATTTTATGGATTATGAAAAAAGATCGGAGAGATTTTTTAAAAGGACTGTCGACATTACCTCTCCTGGGCTATTTCGGATTTGCCTTTAAAGATAACCTTTCCCGGCAGGTAAGCGGGAAAAGCAACGATTATCGTGAAATCCTGAAGATTGGTTCTCTGGACGCGCCTGAGGAAAAACTACGACCACCAACAGGAACTACCGGTAAATGTATCCGTATTGGCCTCATTGGAAACGGCTGGAGAGGGGAGCAGTTGCTGCAGTCTCTGGGGTATATCCATCCGGATATCGTTAAACAAGGCACGGTTAACGGGAATTATACAAAAAAAATCCTTGATTTTTTGGACCAGGAAGATCTGAATGTGGAGTTGACGGGCATTTGCGATGTTTTTAGCGTACATTCGCAACGCGGGGTAGATATCTCCGCGAATGACTTTCACCCCGGGAACAGGAAAAAAAAGCAAAAACCGGCGAAAATGTTCGCTTCCTACCGGGATATGGTTGCCAGTAGTGAGATAGATGCCGTTGTCATCGCCACACCCGACCATACTCATGTTCCGATGGCAATAGCTGCTGCAAGAGCAGGTAAGCATGTGTATCTTGAAAAGCCGATGGCTCATAGTATAGAAGAGGCTGTTGAACTAAGGAACGCCATCAGGGAAACGGGTGTTGCTTTTCAGTTAGGGCACGAAAACCGTCAGCAGATGAGCTTTAAAGTAGCCCGGGAACTTTATCGCAAAGGAGTGATGGGCAACGTGACTATGGTGCAAACCTACACCAACCGGAACACGCCATTCGGAGCATGGATAAGAGATGATGCGTTTGATCATCTCCAGGGCAACCGTGACAATATTGACTGGGAAGAGTTTCTCTGCGGAGCTCCCTGGAACGAGTTCGACCTGAAACGGTTTTTTAGCTGGCAGCGTTACAGCGATTATGGAACCGGAGCCTCCGGCAACGATTTTTCGCATACTTACGATTGCATCAATCAGGTACTGAACCTTGGCATCCCTGAATCGGTTGTTGCCCTTGGCGGACAGCATTATTATAAAACGCACGGTGATATGCCTGATATCCTGAATGCAGTGTTTTATTATCCGGAGAGAGGTTTGACGATGACTTACGACTGCACTCTAAAAAACGGTATTTACCGGCAATCACGCATCCTGGGATCGGAAGCTTCAATGGACATCGACAGGGCGATCATGCTTTATAAAGATGCGAATTCGGAACGGTACAAGGACATTCAAACTGACGCCTCCGACCCTTTGTATTATTATGAGCCCAACGCTGACATCGACGCGGTTTCATCAGCCACGTCGAAAGCTTACATGAAGGGAGGCTACGGACCGACCTTTATAGACGGAAAAGTAGTCGATGCCACGTTGCTGCACCTGAAAGAATGGGTCGATGCCATTCGGGGAGAGGGAAAAACAAGTTGTCACATTGATGCAGGTTTTGAAGAGGCAGTGACCTTTAACCTGGCGAACCTGGCTTATCTGCATAAAAAGCCGGTTCGGTGGGATTCCCTAAGAGAACGAGAAATTATTGGATAGAAAGTGATACAGCATACGAACGGAAATGAAAAAAGAACAACAACAATATCATTATACAGGCCTCCAGGTTTTTGGATTAACATTTTTGCGTGTCCTGATCGGGTGGCATTTTTTATACGAAGGACTGGCAAAGGTTTACACACAGGGTTGGACCGCAAAGGAATATTTACTTGGGTCTGTCGGACCGTTTTCGCCGATCTTTAAAAGTATGGCACAGTCAGCATCTGTGTTCGCCATCGTTGATCTGCTTAATCAGTTGGGTCTGGTGTTGATTGGGTTAGGATTGTTCCTTGGGCTGTTATCGAAATCTTGTAAAATTTTTGGAATGCTGCTGTTATTGTTTTATTATTTAGCCTATCCCCCTTTTGCCGGACTGGGGATCCATGCACATGTCGATGGGAGCTACTGGATCGTCAATAAAAATCTGATTGAAATGGCAGCTTTATTCGTTTTATTCTTGTTCCCCTCAAGTTCTGTTACAGGGTTGGACCGATTTTTAATGAGGAAACAACATGCCTCGTAAAAACGAAACAGTTAACAGGCTTTCATTCGCTATAGTCTTAAATCCGGATCAAATATTGTAAAAGCAGAAACATGATCCATAAAAAAATATTTTCGCGACGCAATTTTATTCAGAGTGGCGTTGTTGCGGCAGGAATTGGTCTTACCGGAAAAGTTCCTGTTTATGGTGCAAGTCATCCGGTTGATGCTCCTGGCTCTTTTGATCCTATACCTTTGAATGATATTTTAGCTGACTATGTGGAAGTAGATAAAACATTCGGGCGAGGTTTGAATAAGGTGATTATCTCTGATAAAGAAAGCTGGGAAAGCAAGAGATTATCCATCTTGCGACGTTCCCGCCTGATGTTGGGAGAAGCGCCGCCCGTAAAAGGAGATGTTGTAAAAGCGGATGTTCTGGCGGAAAATCCGCGCAATGGGTACAAAGAGCTGGAGATACGATTTCCGAGTGGGACGGGTGATGTCGTAAAAGGCTATTTGCTTATTCCGCATGGGGCTACGAGTTCTTCACCTGGCCCGGCTATTATTGCGATGCACAGCACCGGACCCGGGGCCAGTCAGACAGTTGGTCTGACCCCTAAAGAAAACCGGTGTTATGGAATGGAACTGGCACAACGGGGATATGTGGTTCTGGCCATTGATACAATTTCTGCAGGAAAACGTGTTTATCCTGGCTACGAACCGTATTATACCAATGAATTCTATCGTCAATACCCTGACTGGTCGGCGATGGGCAAGATGATCTGCGATCACCAAAGAGGACTGGATTACCTTTGCTCCTTAGATGTAGTTGATCCCGGTCGGCTGGGATGTATCGGGCATTCGTTGGGTGGTTACAATTCTTTTTTTCTTCATGCTTTCGACCCCCGGATTAAAGCCGCAGTTTCTTCCTGTGGACTAAGTCCGATGGGTAAGTCGAATATGCCTTATCAGTTTGCACGGGGCGACTGGTTTGTTCATTTCAATCCGGCCTGCAGGGATTACCTCCGTGCAGGCATGATCCCCTGTGATATGCATGAAATCATGTCGCTTTGCGCACCACGCCCTTTGTTTAATTATTCGGCCAGACAAGATGCGATCTACTATCCTGTTTCTGTACAAAAAGACAATAATTACCATGAATGGTGGAAAACTGTTGATGAAGCATTGAATCAGGTTTCAGAGGTTTACAACGTTTTAGATGCTGCGGACAACTTTGTCCGGGTAGAAAGAGACGGCGGACATGATTTTCCGCCGGATGTCAGGGAGGCCGCCTATCAATGGCTGGACAAGCTGCTTAAATAACGATGACGGATAAACTACCTGATTATTTCCGGTATTGGGTTCCGGATATGGACGAACGGACAAGGATGGATTAATTGTGTTTTGCGGGATCCTGGCAAACGGAAATGCAAATGGAGTGTCACAATTTGAAAAACCAGTCGTTT
>CAZOYZ010000306.1:0-2071 GCA_964584045.1 uncultured Prolixibacteraceae bacterium
AGCCAAAACATCAGTTCAACATAGCACGTAAAATGCACACTGCTTACGATCATATCGTCGTCCCAGCTTCCGTGATTATCGTTGAAGTGCATATGGAACAGCAAATCACCGGCGCGCTTTGCCAAAACTGCCGCTTCGGCCACATTCTCCCCTCCCACGAAACTATGCCCGGTATCGATGGTTACGCCCACATTGGAGCAACCGGTTTCTTTAGCCGCCAGGATGGTATCGGCCATTCGGGCATGATAGGAGAAATTGCGGGGTTCTTTGGGTTTATACTCCAGTGCGAAGCGGAGGGCAGGGTAGGCTTTAGCCAACGCTGTCGTCGCTTCCCGAAGCCATTCCCGTTCCTGGTCATAGTCGGTGGTAAGGAGGTAGTCATACCCGTCCTGTCCCATCCACAGGTTTACGATTTTACATTCCATCTCCAGGGCTACATCGCTCATTTCGCGCAGGTAGTCCATGGTCCTGGTACGGATGCTCCGGTCGGTGCTGGTGAGCGATCCTTTCCCGTATTCCCTGACTGTAAAGGTGTCGGGAATGATGGAGGCACAGGCAATGCCGTAATCCGTGAAACGTTTTTTCATTTCTTTCACGTTATCGGGACGGATGTCCCAGGTGCCTACCAGTTCGATTCCTTCAATGAACGGAATTTTCTTTACGGCCATCTCCAACATTTTTTCAGAGGAAGGATTTTTTTTGTAGCCTTTGCAAAACCGGTCGCAGGTATTGCCCAGATTTCCCAGAATGATTGAATATTTGTTTCGCATTTTTTTCATTGTTTCTTTAATTTATCCATTTTACTTTCGTTCTGTTTCCCGGTTCCTGATCTTGAAGTTGTTTAGCAATACAAACTTACAACAGGGGCGAAACCTTCGGGAAGTAATCCCTTCTTTATTTTTTTGTCAGACAGTAGTGATTTGGAATAAGCACTGTTAAATCAGATTAAAAGAAAGCAATACAACACTACCCAGGGAATCATTAACAGAATTATCCATATCAGATTATTCTTTTTTTTGGGTAATAAATTAAATATTGTGCTGCACAAAACTGATGAAAAAAGGGATGCGAAGCCAATCCACAAGAACGACAGGGAAGGATTATCGGTTAACACATCCCAAAAACCGATTGTGAAAGCTACCAGTAATCCATATACAGAACCCATAAAAGCGCTGAATGGTCTCGCATTCTTTATAAACAGGGCACAAAAGAAAAAATTGAACAAGGGAGCAATAAAAAGCCCGTTGGTTTTTGATGTTACTTCAAGAATATTGCCAGGTATGAACTGAATAAACAAGCTTAACAAGATGACGATCATTCCGATACAGAGGATACTGATCCGAATGTTTCTTAAGTTGTCGGCATTTTTGCTTTTGTTGAATAATTTCGGTAAGATATCGGTTGTAATGATGGAACTCATTGAATTTACTCCTGAAGACAGGCTTGACATGGATGCCGAAAACAAAGCGGCAATCACTAATCCCGACATGCCCGCAGGTAACCGGGTTGCAATAAAATGAGGGAACAAAAGATCGGAATTGACCGAAACTTCATTGCCGGAGGGTAACAGGTTCGGATAAGCGACATAAAAATTCATTACAAAATATCCGACTAACATTAATAAAAGGATGATGGAGGCTTGTCCTATTTGCGTAAATAATAAAGTTCGACGGGCCGACCTTAAGTCTTTAGTCGACAGAAATCGCTGAATAGCCATTTGATCAGACCCGGTAGTGCAAAGCCACCATGTGATGTTGTCAATAATTACGAAAAAAACAGTTAAACGGACGTAAGGATCAAAACTGATTAAGTCAACGTTTTTCCATGTATCAAACCACTCTGTTTGAATAAGTGTTCCTTGGCCGTGCAATTTGAAAGCGATAATTCCGATTGTAAATACGGCGCCCACCAATAAGATAAAAAATTGAATAACATCGGTCATGATCACTGCTTTTAAGCCGCCTATTATGGTATAAGAAAGAGTAACAACGGATAAGGTTATGATGATTGTAAAAATATTATCCCACCCTAACATTACCGCCACGGCTTTGGAGGCAAGGAACATTAAAAG
>CAZOYZ010000306.1:2171-6693 GCA_964584045.1 uncultured Prolixibacteraceae bacterium
ATTTCAATTGATGCTGTAAATAAACAAGATAGTAGTTTTCCCTTCATTAAAGCATATTAAAAGGTGGTGTCATTTTCTGGCTGATGGCAGTTGTACCTCCAGAGTTTCCCTCAACAAGGTTAGCTTTTGATTCAGGGAATAGGGGGTATAAACATAGTCTTGCTCAAACTGAAATCCTAACCGTGAATCTTTTGTTGCAGCAAGTAGAGAGGATTTTGTACGGTCGATCTCTTCTTTCAAAATTTTTTCCATCCGGTCGAGGATTTCTTCATATGAACTATTTTCCCCCTCGTTCAATAATTGCAGGCGAAGATCTTCAAATTCCAATATCGCGTAATCGCTCTGCATCATTCGTTGCATTTGCTCGGCAACGATTACCTCGCGTACAGCCTGCTCACGCTTATGTTCCGGGCTGTTAACGGCTGCAAATCTGTAAAGCCTTAAACCTTTTTCCATTTCGTCAACAGCTAACTTCAGATACTTCAGAAATACCGCCAGTATCTCCGTTTCTTTTCCTGCTTCAATTCCTGTTGCGCTTCTGGCATATAGTTCAGCCCGGTTGGTTTGGTTTGAAAAATCCGGG
The DNA here is from genome assembly GCA_964584045.1 of uncultured Prolixibacteraceae bacterium. Lineage (GTDB taxonomy): Bacteria > Bacteroidota > Bacteroidia > Bacteroidales > Prolixibacteraceae > JBCFBK01. The sequence continues at coordinate 2,755 of CAZOYZ010000306.1, forward strand.
AAAAAGACCATCCGGGATTCTGTAAACGGCCAGTAAGGATTTAATGATAATACTTTTTCTTGCTCCCCCCACGAATATTGATAGGTAGCCGTCCTGGCCGGCGGAATCTGAAAGAAGAGCGGGTTTCCCACGGCGTTGTTTGTACCCATATTCGGTCCCGTATCCGGGACAAATTGTATCGCTTTACTGAAATGATCCCATGCTTTCAAAACAGGTTCAATATTACCCCTGCCAAATATTTTTGAAGCAATTGCGCTGAAAAGCTCATGTTGTGAGAGGCTGTTACTCCAACATGTCCAGGCACGTATCTCGTTTACAAAATTTGGCTTATAGCCACTGCTCCAGCTTTCTAAAGTCCCGCTAATCCCATGCTCTTCCAATGCCTCATATCTCCTGTACCATTGATATGGACAAGGCAGATAAGGAATCGTGCCATATTGCCAGCTTGCAAAGGTATCCACCTTCGAAAAGACTTTCATATTTCTCTGCGTTGCTTCGTCGATTTGTGCGTCGGTAACTTCAGCAGGTCCTATCTGATTTAATGAATAATCTCTTAAAAAGCCCTGCATATTGTCAATTTCAAAGCTTTTACCATTTTCCCAGGTAAGCAGCGGTGTTACTTTCTCCGGCAATTGCTTAATGAAATATCTCTTGATGTCACTGTTTTCCGGACGGAAGTCAATATTGTACTCCCACGGGAGCACATCAATCTCCGGATCAATCTTATGACATTCTTCTTCAACTATTCCAACTGCTTTACACCAGTTTCTGGCCCATTCCTTCATGTATTCTTTGTTTGCGCCATGTCCGCCACCCCACGTCTTATACCAAAAGCCCTCTGTTAAAAGGATGTAACCCTTTATATGAGGAAATTCTGTCACGATATCTCTGACTAGTTCCCTTAATCCCTCTTCACTTTCTTTTGTTCCAAGAAATTGCCATATTATTGGGGTGTAAACTTTTATTCCGTAGCGGGAGGCCCTGTTCATCAGATTACGTACCTTAACCGGGTCCTGCCTTCTCATCAGATAAAGAATCCGTGCAAAGTAATCACCTGATGTTTCTGCTGTAGTGCGATCGCCATTGGGATTTGTATATGCAGAAGCGAAAATGGCATCAAAACCATCGTGAGCGAGATGCGACAAAAGCTGATCAGGCCATTCCATCCATCCCATCCAGGAAAGCACCATTCTGGTATCGTAAATGCTGTGACGGACAACTTTTAAGTCATTTTTCAGAAAAGGAGCTTCGCGAAGGTTCATGCGGGCCTCAAGATTGTATAAGCCGAACATCACGCCATGATCATCAAACCCACATACAACAATTCTTTCAGGTGTTACTTGTATTTCGTAATCTTTGGGTTTTTTGAGGGAGGTGCCCCATCCGGGTAACTGATCTTTTGTGCCAGCTATTATATAATGCTTATGCCTGTTCAGATCTTTCAGGGAATCCGTCGTCTCCGGCTCAACAAGAACGTTGTGTGACTTATCAAGATAATCGCAGAAATCGCTGACGGCATTTTCTAAAACTGCGCCGCTGCCCTTTATCCAGGTAATTTTCCATCCTTTGTCGGAAAGAATCATTTCATGATCTTCCTGTCGAGCGTTTAAGTCTCTCCTCCAGATATGCACGGGGGCAGATGAAAGCCGTTTATGATAATCATACAATTCTTCAGGAGGTAAATGCTCGACTTCAGCCTGGAATTTTGACAACGGATTTATTTGTTTATTATTGATAACATTGTTGTTATCTTCTCTGCTTAAGATCAAAATGTCAGGAGCAGCAGCACATCCGGCGAAGCCAGCCGTTGTTTTACCAATGAAATCGCGGCGAGTAAATTTTTTAAGTATCATAACTATCTGGAATTTCCTGATCAAAAGATCCAATTTTATAATGTGACCGCTTTCCGCAGCTATCTACGAGAGATTAAGAATGACCATTCCGCTTTATGCTTTTATTTCCAACCTGACAGTTAATTGCGAAGAGCCACTTTAAACCAGCGAATACTTGAAACCATTTCCTCATAGCACCAAAACACAATATAATATGAGCTGTCGGGAAGGGAAACAATATGCGGTGCTCCAAATTTAAGCTGGTTGAAATCCTGAACGATATTACCGGATTTATACATAAGCTTAGAATTATGTTTGCCCCAGAGGCAATACACGTTTTCATTAATCCAGTTTCCCTCTTTAAATTTTACAAAGCCCAACCATAAACCGGGCACGTCCATTCTCCGGTATACCACCATTAGGCGATTGTCTTTTAATTCAATAACAGACATCGTTTGTCCCTGGATGCCGGTAGACGCAGGGGCTGACCAGGTTTTGCCGCCATCTCTGCTATAGGCATAATGATTTGGCATATCTTTCCCCTCAAATTCATTAAAAGCCCAGGCAACTGCTATTAAAGTACCGTCTTGTAGTTCAATAACTTTACCTTCCCAAAAGATAATCTTCCCTGCACTCCCATTCATTATCTCCAAATATTCAGGCCATGTTTTTCCAGCGTCATTTGAAACCAATGCGATCATCTTCATACCATGAGGGCAATACCCATTCCATCCTCTCCATGTAGAAGTTGGCCAGATCCAACGTCCGTCCCTCAGTAAAACAATCGGACTACAGGCCTCAAATGATGGCCCTTCTAATGGTGGAATAATTTTTTCAGGTGAAGACCATGTATGTCCGTAATCAGATGATCTGACAAGCAGCAGGTCTGTTGGGACGAATCCCATATTTTCAGGATTTGTCAAGCCTTCAGTAGGATGCAGTTCTCTGCGGCTTCTTACTACCATACTAATTAATCCGGCGTTTGGTAATGCAGTCAAGCGACCACAATTTGATGATAATTGTTTTACGTTAGGTGGCAAAATAGGAATGGGATTGCTCCAACTTACTCCCATATCATCTGAACGCACAATATGAGTATCCAGGTTTACTGCTTCAAATGCCTCTCCGATAACCAAAGACGTCAACATTTCTCCATTCTCCATGTAAACCGTTGATGGGAAATAAGCATGTTCACTACGGACATGGGGCAAGGAATTCCTGTAAACCACTCCGCTATCTAATTTCGATATCTTTATCTCTTTCATGGGCATCTTTTCATTTTATCGATGATGAATGAAACGATAGGTTCCGGGTTTTTCAGGCTGTGAGGATGGTGTCCCACGCCTGGTTTTAGAATGATCTCTATTTCACCGCCTGTTTCTTTATAGCGTTTTTCGAGGAGACCTGTATTTTCTGATATGGGAACGATAGTATCAGCACTACCGCAAACACTAAGGATTGGGATATGATGTTTTACTAAAGGTGCAAGATGATCCACCGGATTATATTTGTATGTAATAGCTTGTTCGTCAGTTTGGAAACCGTAAGCCTTCTTCAGCTTTTCCCAATCCATCGGGAACTTGTGACTTTTACCCAAGCCACCTGGCCAGCTTTTAAAATCACAGACCGGAGCATCAAGATAGATGCAGCTAACTCTGCCTGGATTCCTTGCCGCCCAATTAAGAGCAAACAATCCTCCTCTGCTGAACCCTTCGAGGACAACTTTAGGATTCAGGTGTTTAAAATTTGTCAAAAATTCGTAAAAAGCATCCATGATATCTATTGCAGCCGGAGCTCCATACATATCCTGAACATCAACATAGGCCAAAAAGAATCCTTTTGAAATAAGTACACTATCCGCCTGAGGTTCATGACCAAAAAACTCTGTTCTCCATATCCATGGATTTCCTTTGGCCTGGTTTTCAGGCTCAATCAAAATGCAAGCCCTTCCATCAAGATAAAAATCCATTCTTTTGTAACCCAGCCAGGCAGAATAGACAATGGAGTCTGGTTGTGGCTGCGCTTGCTTCCTGGCAGTCCAGGATTCATTCTTAAACGTATGGCAATATTCATTGCCGGTCTCTACCTGAGTTCCTTGTTTGCTAAA
>CAZOYZ010000307.1:0-6689 GCA_964584045.1 uncultured Prolixibacteraceae bacterium
CGTTTCCCGAACCTGACCGTCGATCTGGCGGAACGGATCTGTCATATCCAGGTTCAGGCGCAAAGCGATTATGACAAAGTCCGGGACTTCTTTATCAAATACCAGGACCGTATGATCTATGGTACTGACAAGGCTGACGGATCGGAAGATGGCGACCCGGAAAAACTCAGGACGTTGTTGCACCGGGAATGGCTCAGCGACTGGAAGTTTTTTACCACCGATGAGACAATGACCTCCTGGAAGGTGAACGGTGACTTCAAAGGACTGAGACTTCCCCGCGAGGTGATTGAGAAAATTTATTACAGAAATGCAGAGAACGCATTTCCGGGCATTTAAATCTAAACCGGCATGAAAAAACGCTCCCTGCTTTTTATTTCAATCACGATTGGAATGATCGTTTGTTCCTGTGCTGCGTCAAAAAAAGATTTCTCCCGTTCCTCCGATGGCACGATCTGGTTCCGGAATCCGGACATTCGTCTCAGAATAGATCCGAATATGGCTGTTGCCGTTTATGACCGGCATGAAAAGACAGCGCTGAATGTGGTGGACGAGGCAACAAAACCTGCTGATTTTATTGTGATTGACGGGAAAGAAGTGACCGGTTTTACGGTGAATCAGGATCGCGTGAGAAAGGAGTCCGTCGAAACGATCTTTGGGAAGGGGAACAGACTTACGGTAACCGGCATCGCGGACCTTGCCGGTGGAACAAAGATTGAGAAAACACTCACCGTCGAGCTTTATGAAAATTTTCCCGGTGCCGCGTTGATGACAGCAGAATACCGAAATGCCGGAGCAACAGCGGTGACGGTCGGGAAGGTGGTATCCGGCTGTTTAAAGTTGGATGCGTCCCGTTTTAACGCGGATGCGGAGCCTTTTGATTTCTGGTCCTGGCAAGGCGCTTCCGTGGAATGGGGACTCGATTACGTGATCCATCTTGAGAAAGGATTCAACAGGGAGAACTGGATGGGCGTTCAGCCGAAAACCAAAACAGGCGGAGGAGTCCCTTTTGTTGACGTGTGGCAGAAAACCGGCGGTGTGGCGATCGCCCATCTGGAGTCGGAACCACAACTGGTTTCTTTCCCGGTGAAAGTGGAGACGGACAAGACAGTCGCTATTTCCATTGAAAACGGGATGAACCGGGCACTGGCTCCCGGGGAGCGTTTTGCCGGCATCAAAACCGTGGTCATCGCGCATTCGCTCGATTATTTCAGTCCGCTCCGGACGTATTCTGCGCTGATGGCGGCCCAGGGACTGAAAATGAAACCGCCATCGGATTGGGCGCATGAAGCAAGCTGGTGCAGTTGGGGCTACCTGACCGATTTTTCGCTGGACGATATTTACGGAACTCTTCCCAAGATGAAGGAAATGGGGATCAGGTGGGTTATACTTGACGATCGCTGGTGGGACAAGTATGGCGACTGGAATCCCAGGGACTATACCTTCCCGGAAGGAGAAAAGCAGGTAAAGGAATTTGTGGACTCCCTGCACAGTCAGGGTCTCCTGGCCCGGATCTGGTGGGCGCCTTCGCCGGTGCAGCCGGACGTCTTGCCTTCTTTCACGGGTTCGACAGATCCCGGAATGGCAAAAGTGGCCAAAAATCATCCCGAATGGCTGGTCATGAATGAAGACGGCAGCTATGCCCGCGATAACCGCGACATGTACCAGTTTTGTCCCGCTGTGCCCGAAGTGCATGAATACCTGAAGGAGCTGACAACCCGTTTTATCCGCGACTGGGGTTTCGACGGACACAAGCTCGACGCCTTTTACGTGGTTCAGCCATGTTATAATCCCGCGCACCATCATCCGGATCCGGGCGAATCCTACCGCAAATTTCCGGAATTGATCCAAACAATTTATGAAACTTCCAAAGCGCTTAAACCCGCTTCAGTAACCATGATTTGCAACTGTGGAACCACACAGGATTTCTATCAGCAGCGATACACCGATCAGCCGGCGGTCTCCGATCCGACCAGCGCGGAACAGGTCAGGAGAAGGATCAAATCCATGAAGGCCTTGTGGGGACCCGATGCTACGATCGATACGGACCATGTGGAGCATATCCGGCTGAACGGCGACATGAACGACAAAAGCGATACTGCCCGTGTAGGCCAGGATTTTGCCAGTGCCATGGGGCCCGGAGGCGTAATCGGAACCAAGTTTACCTGGCCCGCGGGACCCGCAAACATGCAGCTGACCCCTGAAAAGGAACAACACTGGAAAAAATGGACGCAACTTTATCATGAGAAAATGCTCAGCAAGGGAACTTACCTGAACCTGTACGATGTGGCCTATGACAGGCCTGAAACCCATGTGATCAAAAAGGGGCAGACGCTTTACTATGCCTTTTATGCAGATGAGTGGCAGGGAACGATTGAACTCCGCGGACTGGAACGCAAAGAATACCGCGTCTATGACTACGTCGACCAGGTTGATCTTGGGAGGATTAAAGGTCCTGTCGCAAAAATCAGTTCTTCATTTTCGAAGCATTTACTGATCGAATGCAACCCTGTTGAATGATCAGGACCTTAAAATCTTTCCGTTAATTCAGGGCTGTCCGTTATGCGCTTAACAGCAGATGGCATCAGACTGCAGCCGGCGACCGAAAGAATGAAATGATACATACAATTACTAAAATATTTTCTTTCATTTCGTTTTTTATTTTAAGTTCATATAAAAATAAACAATTAAATATGCTTGCAAAACCTTATTTATATGAAAAAATATTTTATTTTTGGATTTCAATTTACTTCAGCGAATAACAACTGACGAAAGGTGCAACTTATGAAACCAATCCTGTCCAAAGTCATTCTTAACACCCTTGTTTTGATTCTCGTCTCATTTTATGCGTATTCCCAGAATCCGGATCGGCTTGTCGTCGTGAAGCCAAAAGAAATCAGCGATGTGCTGACCAATCCGGGGATCGGATTCATGACTTTTCAGCGTTTTAACGGCGATGATCTGAATTCCGGTTCGGGTTGGACGGAGGGATTCCCGATTGATTATCAGGATTTTGACGGCGACCTGACCAACAAAGATTACCCGGCGACCACGATTGCCTATTGGCGCGTTTACTGGCGATTTATCGAACCTGAAAAGGGCAGCTATCAATGGGATATGATCGACAAAGCGCTGGAGATTGCAGAGAAAAGAGGGCAGACCCTGCTGCTCCGGATTGCACCTTACGGCACCGGGAAGAAGCATGATGTTCCGGATTGGTACCGGGAAATGGTCGGTCCGGAGATAAACTGGAAATACAGCAATCCGGTTAACAAATGGATGGTCGACCCGGAGGATCCGCGTTATGCCTCGTATTTTGGCGGCCTGATCCGGGCCATGGGTGAGCGGTATGACGGGCATCCGGGACTGGAAGCCGTAGACCTGTCCATTGTCGGGGCCTGGGGAGAAGGTGCGGGTTCCGAACTGCTCAGTCAGCAGGCCCGGGAGGCCCTTGTGGATGCGTACACGGAATCGTTTGTCAAAACGCCGCTGATCGCACTCATGATGGATGAAAAGACCAACAAGTATGCGAACTCCAGGATTCCGGTGGGGTGGCGGGTAGACTGTATCGGTGATCTGGGATTCTGGGCGGATGAGCAGAACGGCTGGAACCACATGCATGACTTCTACCCGCGTGAGGTTATCAAATGCGATCTTCAGGATAGCTGGAAACGATCGCCGCTAAGCTTTGAAATTTGCGGTACATTTTTAAGCTGGCGAGACAAGCAGGGTTACGGACGCGAAGAGGTGCAGTACATTTTCGAACAGTCGCTGAAATGGCATATGTCTTCCTTCAATCCCAAATCGTCGCCGGTGCCGCCGGAGTGGAACGATCTGGTCGATGACTGGCTGAAGAAAATGGGCTACCGGTTTGTCTTGCGAAGATTTACGTACTGGCCTGAGGTGAAGCAAAACGGAAAACTTTTCTTTACTTCGTGGTGGGAGAACAAGGGAGTGGCTCCCTGTTACAAGGATTTTATTCCGGCGATCAGACTAAAATCGGATAAAAGTGAAGCGGTGATGGTCATTCCCCATATGAACCTGAAAGAATGGCTTCCCGGCGATGTTGTTTTTGATGATGCGGTTTTTGTCCCGTCTGACCTGCCTTCCGGAACGTATGCCGTTCAGATTGCGCTGGTCGACCGCCAAAAGCATCAGCCCAGGGTTAATCTGGCCATTGAAGGGAAAACGGATGACGGGTGGTATTCGTTGGGTCAGATCAGCGTGATCAAGCAAGAATAGAAGATAACTGAAAATAAAGTTTATGGAAAAATTAGTTGATGTGCTGGTTGTCGGCGAATTGAACGTTGACCTGATTTTGAACAAAATAGAGAAATTCCCGGAAGTAGGGAAGGAAGTTCTTGCCAAAGAGATGACCCTGACCCTGGGAAGCTCATCCGCTATTTTCGCCAGCAACATATCCAGTCTGGGTGCCCGTGTGGCGTTTATCGGAAAGATCGGGAAAGACAAGTTCGGGGAGATCGTGCTGGAGAGCTTGCAGGAAAACGGCGTTGACATTTCCATGATCCGCATCGATGAGCGGTGGGGTACCGGAGCCACCGTTATCCTGAATATGAATGAAGACCGTGCCAATACAACCTATCCCGGGGCTATGGATCACCTGACCATCGATGATATTCCCGATGAGGATTTGATGAAAGCCAGGCATCTTCATTTTTCTTCCTATTTTCTTCAACCCGGCATGTGGGGAAACCTGGGGAACCTGTTCCGGAGAGCAAAAAAGCTGGGACTGACCACGTCGTTTGACATGCAATGGGACCCTCAGGAAACCTGGAATCTGGATGTTGCCGATGTATTGCCTCATGTGGACGTGTTTTTGCCCAATGAAAAAGAAATCATGTTCCTGACCGGAACAAATGACCTGAAAGACGCCATTGAGGTTGTAAGGGACAAGGTCCATGTGCTGGCTGTAAAAAGGGGAAACAGGGGATCCCTGGTATGGTGTCAGGGACAGTTAAGCGACCTTCCTTCTTTTTTAAACAGAAATGTGGTAGACGCCATTGGCGCCGGCGACAGTTTTAATGCAGGCTTTATTTATCAGTTTATCAACGGTTGTTCCCTCGCTGAATGCCAGCGATTTGGGAACCTGACAGGAGCAATATCCACAACTGCCTCTGGGGGTACGGCCGCTTTCCGGGATGCAGAACGATTCAGACAAGTGGCGCTGGAGCAGTTTGGCGAAACGCTTTGATCGAATTGCATAACCTTTTTATTTTTTAGAGAGCACATGTGGTTGCAACGGCTTATTCTTTACGGGTAAGCTGGCGTCGCGTTTTGCCGGCTCTTTTCTTTCCTTTCATTTTTAGGTGTATGCCGGCAATGGATCAAGACGAGGCCTCCTTTAAATAATCCAACGTAAAAAAACATTAATGCGTGTCATATTTTATTTATTTCGTTATTTTTTATAAAATTATTGATTTTTTTCTTTCGTAAAAAGTTTCATTATAAAAAAAATGTTTTTAATTTTGTCATTAGAAAACGAAATAAAAGAAAGTGTTGATCATTTTCCTTTTAAATAAAAGACTTTACCCGACTTTCAATTCTAAATTTACAACAACAACAAACTTAATTTTTATGAAAAAAAGACTCTGTTTCGTATTGATCCTCATTCTTTCCCTGGCATGGGGCGTGTCCGCCCAGCAGCGTACGGTGACCGGTACAGTCACGTCTGCAGCAGAAGGATCGTCGCTGCCCGGGGTGAGTGTAGTCGTTCAGGGATCCGGAAGTATCGGTACCATTACCGATACAGACGGAAAGTATTCTCTTCAGTTGCCTAAAGAGGCGACGGCGCTGACATTTTCATTTGTCGGAATGATCACTCAAACCGTGAAGCTTGGCGCCGGCAATGTGATCAATGTATCTTTGGAATCCTCCACGGAAGCCATCGACGAGGTGGTGGTGACCGCTTTGGGTATCCGGCGGGAAAAGAAGGCTTTGGGATTTGCAGCCCAGGAAGTGGGCGAGGAGGCGTTGAGCGGACTGCGCGAAACGAATCTGGCTTCCCTGCTGACTGCCAAGGTCGCCGGTGTGCAGATTTACAAGACGGCAGCCGGGACGGGCGGTTCTTCCAGTGTGTTGATCCGCGGCGCCGGTTCCCTTTCCGGAAGCAACCAGCCGTTATACGTGGTGGATGGCGTACCGATCATTAACATCCCGAAAGATAAAAGCGGCTCGGCGGGCGTGGGTGGCGACAACGACTATGGCGATGGTATCGGCGATATCAACACGGAAGACATTGCTTCGATGACCGTGCTGAAAGGACCGAATGCGTCTGCGCTTTATGGTTCGCGCGGGGCAAACGGTGTGATCCTGATCACAACGAAATCAGGCAAGAAAAAACAGGGGATCGGTGTGGAAGTGAATTCGAACATTTCGGTTGAAACGCTGAACCTGTTCCCGTCTTTCCAGAATTATTATGCCACCGGTTATGAGGATACCAACATCTATGGAAACATGGTTTCCGTCAATGGTAAATTTTATGAAACGATGCCTAACGACATCGATAGCTGGGGCCCCCCGCTTGACGGCAGAAGAACCGTTGTCGATCCGTTTGTCTACCCGGCAGATAAAAATACCAGGACCCTTGTACTGTTGCCGCAGCCTGAAGATAATGTAAGGAACTTTTATGAAACGGGAGTGGTGAACACCAATACGGTGGCGTTGACCGGGGG
>CAZOYZ010000308.1:0-6670 GCA_964584045.1 uncultured Prolixibacteraceae bacterium
TTTCTGCGATTGGACGGTAAGACTGATCAGAAACAAGCTCCCCCGGATAGAGGAAGCGTCCGTTAGAGGGCTTCAGGAGACCTCCTGACGATAAAACCTGGATATTCCCGTTCCTGTCGGAACAGACTTTGATCAGTTTGTCGTCAACGGAACGGGTATAGTACTTCACGCTGTAGTCCTGAATAAACGGGATGTCCTGGTGAACAGGTCTCTGTGCTTTCAGTTCTGCAGCCCAGATTACCGGCAGCATAAAAAAGAAAAGTAAACATATCTGTTTTGATTTCATAGCAGGAATAAGTTAAAACCAGGAATGCCGGCAGCCGGCATTCCTGTATAAATTTAAGCATAACTATTGCAGCAGCCAAAATTTCGACCAGGAACTGTCTTTCCCGTCTTGTCCCGTGAAGGGGGTTTCAACCAGATTTTGGATCGCTTCCTGATAGTTGGCCGAGTTCCGGTTCTTTTCGTTGGCGTCATAGCGGAACCGCAAGGGCATGGCATTGCGTCGCCCCCTTGGGCCAAATACCAACTGAGGATAACCGGTTCTCCTCCAGTCGCACCAGGATTCAAAGGCGACCGTCCAGTTCGCGATCCACTTCTGGGTCAGGATCTGCTCCAGTGTCCCGTCATACGCCACACCGTCATTCATGATATACGTATCATAGCTGTTGCCGGCCTCCCAGGTGTTGAGCGAAGCCTGGATCCCTTTTTCATACCAGGACTGCTGGGAACCTGCCGCCCATCCTTTGTCTGCTGCTTCGGCCAGAATAAAACAGACTTCCGCGTAAGAGATTAACCGTGCTTTCAGCAGATCGCCTTCTTCCTTCCTGTACAGATCAGCAAGCTGTGAAACATGAACATTATATCCTCCCTGTTTTGGATTGGGATTCAGATTGTAGGTGTAAGGTTCGGCGGCCAGGTAGGCCGTGGGAATACCCACGTATTCCATCGTATCGACCAGCACTTTCCCTGCGGTGACATCTGCCACCCACGTGTTCCTGTTGTAAATTACCATGTTATTGGCAGCCACATAAGCAGGAGTCAGGTATCTTGCCCCGTCTGCGCGGACATCATTTTCAGGTGCATATTTATCAGAGACCCTGATCGGCACAGCGACTTTATTAAACCAGACGGCAATGCGGGGATCATTCAGTTCGACAAGAACATCCCTCAATCCGGCTCCGAGCTGGATCCGGCTGAAACCGCTTTCACTGGAATCAAAGGTCGTATTGGCGGGCCAGGAATCGTTGTTGCTGCTTCCAATGTATCCCATGGTCGCGTCATCATCGTTCGAAGTGAAAACCGGATAAGTACCCTGATTCGAGGCAATGTCCTCTATTCCATTGCGCGAAAACTCGGAAAGTTTTGACGAAACGCGCAAATAGTAACGAAGCATTAACGAGTTGGCCAGTTTTCTCCATTTTGCGGGATCTCCGCCATAAATGAGATCGGCGTCGGCAATAATACCGGCATAATCGTTTGGAGACTTCGACAACAGCGTATTTGCTTTCTTCAGATCCTCAATAATACCCTTGTAAATCGTTTCCTGCGAATCGAATTCCGGGAAAAGATCTCCCTGCCCTCCTGAAGGCGCATTCACTGCCGCAGTATAGGGCGCATCCCCCCAGCCGTCTGCGATATAACCAAAGACAAATGCTTTGAGAACAAGGGAGATGCCTTCATGGAATTCATAACCTTCCGCAACTGACCTCTCTTGAAGAAGTTTGATATTCCTCAGGTTACTGTAGTAGCTTTCCCAGGAACGTTCTGATATCCAGTCAAAGTTATTCAGAGCCGATCCCCATCCGCTTTTCTGGACGTACTGCATCACTCCTGCGGCATCGCCCTGATATCCCATATCCAGATAGGGCATGGCTGTGGCCGTGGTTACCGTTGTCAGTACCAGGTTCGGATTAACGGTCAACGGGTCCGAGCCATTCGGATTTTCATTCAGTTCGGTAAGATCCCTGCATGACACAAGAATGATCAGAACCAGAATCAAAAAGATTTTATAACGATCGATATTCGTATTCATAATGGCGGATTTTAAAAGTTAACATTAAGTTTGATGCCTACCGGGATCGTCCATGGAGCCACATTGAAACGTTCGATACCCTGTTTAAACATAATACCGCTGTAACCCTGTTCACCGCTTTCGGGCTGGAACGCCATTTCAGGATCGATCGCGATCTTGGCTTTGGTCCACAGAATGATATTGCGGCTGTACAAGGAGATTGAAGCACTCTGAACCCCGATCGATTTCAGGGAAGGAAGCTGGTATGAGACCGAAATTTCTCTCAGTTTGACAAAATCGGCATCAAATGTCGCTGTGCGGGTATAATCCCAGCCATAGAAATCCTGGTACCGTATATATTGAGTTCCGGGTCCACCGACATTCTCATATTGCGCGATAAAATTTCCGTCGTCATCATAGTCACCGACCACGCCGGGCATAAACACGCCGTCATGGAGGGTAATACCGCCTTCGGTGTGTTCAAAACCACCTGTTTCAGCGGTTGGTCCGCCCACCACGACGAAAAACATGCCATCGGGAGATAAATATTTATCTGCATTCGCCTTGATATAGCCACCAACGTCATTCAGGTCATTGACCTTCACGGTGCGGTCTATCCAGCGTTGGGTGTGCAGGTCAGATTCTCCGTAACGTAAAGTCTGAGAAACGAACTGTCCGCCTTTTCTCCAATCGAGGCTGGCACTCAGGCTCCATTTTTTATAGGTCAGGGTGGTCTGGAATCCCAGCGTAAAATCAGGATTGAAATTACCGATCACAGGAGCTACCCTTTTCCCGTCCTTTTCCCAGGTGCCATCCGAACTGTCCCATCCCTCATCGTCAATAATGGGCCAGCCGTAATATTCTGAGTTTTTGTCTTCCACCCTCAGCATTTTCTTATCAATGATATTGCCGATCTCCTCGCCGACCCACGTCACAGCCCCTCCTTTGGCGTCGGTCCAGAGCGTAATGGAGTTGAAGCCTTCCGACAATTCTTCAACCCGTGTCCTGTTCCTCGAAAAAACAAAATTAACATCCCAATTCAGATCATTCGTTTGAACGGGGACACCTCCGAGGGCAAGCTCGATCCCCTTGCTGGAGATCAGTCCTGCATTCAATTGTTTGCTTTGAGATCCGGATGAAGGAGGGAGCCCGATATTCAGGATCTGATTCTCATTTTCGGACGAATAATAGGTTCCTTCAAACCGCAAACGATTACGATAAAGGTTCAAATCGGCCCCGATTTCCCAGGATGTCTGTATCTCCGGTTTCAGGTTGGGTAAAAGTAAGGTACCTGAACTCGTTAAACGGGGCTGGTTTCCCCAGGGACCCGCATCAGTCATCGTCGAGACTAACTGGTAAGGTTCAGTATCGTTACCCACCATCGCAATTCCTCCCCTTAACTTCGCCAGAGAAACTGTACTCCCCATGTCGGTCATGTTGTTCAGTAACAAGCTCAGCGATGCAGAAGGATAAAAATAAGACCGGTTTTCCTCCGGCAAGGTGCTTGACCAGTCGTTACGGGCGGTCAGGTCGAGATAGGCGAAATCTTTATAACCTACCGAAGCCAGCGCGTAAACGCTGTAAATGGCCTTCCGGCTCCAGGACGAAGAATACTGAATATTATCGGGAGCAATATTACTGACCGAATAAATTCCCGGTATGATGAGGCCCGATCCGCCATCTTTTGCTTTGGTCGTATTATTGGAAGCATACTGATACATGTAGTTGCCGCCCGCAGACACGGAAAGGTTAAAATCGCCCAGATTTTTATCGTAAGAGAAAAGAAAATCGGCATTCTGCTCCCTCCGGTAAAGATTGGTCAGACCATAAAAGCCATTGGGCTCGTTCGTATAGCTTGGTGCGATTTTGGTGTCGCGGAATTCATGGAACTGATCATGGGTGTAACGAAGCTGGAAAGCGAGTTCCTGAGTCAGTTTCCAGTCTAACTTGGCATGCCCGTAAACCCGGTCCCTTTTAAAACCGTTATTCACTTCATTTGCAATAAAATAAGGGTTATTGATATAATCGCCTTTGGAATAGGTACCATCAGAATTCATTTCAAGCTGGTAGGGAGCGTTTTGCCAAAGTCCCACTTTGTCTTTTTCCCAGTAATTTTTCAGTGAACGGACATCAATATGAGAATTCAGTTCATAGAGAGCCTGCATCGGATTGGCCCCGCGGTTTCCGGCAGGCCGGTTATCGGCGCCGGAGGTGGTAAAGTTGATGCTGGAAGTAACCTGCATCCGGTCATTTAACTTCACTGAAGAATTCAGAGAAATTGAATGCTTATGCAAATCGCTGTTCGGGATCACCCCTTTATTCTGCATATTGCTGTAGGATATGCGATAGTCAATTTTTTCGGTGGCGTCAGTTATCGACACCGTATTGTCGGTCGTATATCCCATTTCAAAGAAATTTTTGTAGTTATCCCGGTGAGAGACCAGCGGAGTTGCGGTGAGGTCACCGTTGGCATCGAAATAAGGCCATTGATAAGCCATGATCCCCTTATCGAGTTCAGGCCCCACCCAACCACTTGTAGACGGATCAATAACCATGTAAGGCAAACCGTTATTAGGGCGGTTATCCTGCGTGTAAGGCCGGCTGCCATTGGCAAACATGTGATGCTTCGGAAGGTATTTATAGGGGCTTTCAAATACCGTGTTTGAAGTGACAGTGATACCCAGACCTTTTTTTTGCTTTCCGGCCTTGGTCGTGATCAGGACAACGCCGTTTCCGGCCCGTGATCCGTAAAGCGCGGCGGCGCTGGGCCCTTTCAGTACCGATACGCTTTCAATATTCTCGGGGTTCAGGTCCGAGATCGCGTTTCCGTAGTCGACCCGGTTGTCCCTTCCCATCTGCGTAATATTGTTTAACGTATTGTTCATCGGAATACCGTCGACGACAAACAAAGGCTGATTGTCGCTGGTCAGCGAAGAGGCCCCCCTGATGACCATACTGACAGAAGAACCGGGTATACCTGTTGAACTGATGTTGACCCCTGCCACTTTCCCTGCAAGGGAATTCAAAACGTTTTCCTGCGTCACCCGCTGAAGGGATTCTCCTTTCACCTCGGCGACCGAATAACCAAGTGACTTTTTTTCCCTTGAAATACCCAGGGCCGTCACGACAACTTCATCGACGCCGATCGTTAACGACTCCAGGGTGACATTGATCTCAGACCGGCCATTCACCGGAATTTCCTGTGTCTGCATTCCCACAAAGGAAAAGACCAGCACAGCCTGTGCATTCGGCAGATTAATGCTGTATCTGCCTTCTCCGTCGGTCAACACTCCATTGGCAGTGCCCCGGATCACCACAGATGACCCCGGAAGCAGTTCTCCGTCAGACCTCTTTACCACGCCGCTCACTTTGAACTGAGCAAATGCGGCGCCCGACAGAAAAACAAAAATGCCAAGAAAAAACATTGGTAAGACTTTCTTTCTCATACGTCATTCGAGTTGGTTAAATAATCAATTGCGAAATTTCACGTAAAACAAAAGCGAAATCACATTCGCTTGAGCTTTTACAAGGCGAGAGTACCGATCATTGAACAAGAACATGATTCAATGTCTGAAAAGGAAGCCAATAAGATGGTTTTTATCATTACAAATATTAAAAAAATTTTCAGGCAAATCTTATGGAATATTATTCACTTTACATGATATTTTAACCTAAAAAAAGTTAACTAAATCGATTAAATGTTTAGCATTTTGTTAATATTCAATTATAATCTGATTAATCTTATTAAAAATTAATTAAAGATCCGGCAAAAGCTTTGCCGGATGCGGAACTCCTGATCACCGGTCATCGTCATACTCAGAGACTGATCATCCATCACGTTTTATCTTACATATTGCTCAAAGAATTCACTCATTTTGACCTGGGCGAAGTTGTTGACCCGTTGTGCCATGTCCATGGTGTGCGGCCACAAGGGAACCCTGTAATAAACACAGGGAACATTCAGTTGGTCGAGGCGGGCTTTCAGGGAATCTGACTGGCTGACCGGGACCAGGCGATCTGAGGTTCCGTGCAGGATCAGGGTTGGCGGATCGCCGGAGCTGACATACCGGATGGGTGAAGCTTCGCGGTACAGATCCGGCCTTTCCTGCCAGGGATGCCCGATGAAATTGTTGACCAGCGGCTGGGTTTGCGCATAGGGCGTTGTCAGATCGGCAGGTCCGTAAATATCAACCACCGCTTTGATCCGGTGGCGGTTTTCAATGGTCCGGATACTGTCATTTTTCAGCCTTTCCTCTCCCCAGCCATATGCAGCCAGCATAGCCAGATGGGCCCCGGCGGAACTTCCGATCAGGCAGATCCGGTCCGGATCATAACCATAGGTATTCCCGTTTCTGAAGAACCATCGGACAGCATCGGTAATATCTTCTACACAGGCCGGATAAGGGGCGTCTTTCAGCAAACGGTATGAAACGGTGGCTGTCATATATCCTTTTTGAGCAAATGCAACCAGATAAACCAGGTAATCCGACCGTTTACCGCCTTTCCAACTGCCACCATGAATGAACACAAGCAAGGGTGCTGTTTCGCTGAGATCTTTAGGCTTGTACAGATCCAGTTGCAACGATCTTCCTTCAATATTCCTGTATTCGATGTTTTTAATTTCTTCAACGTGATCCGGAACCTCAGGATACTGAA
>CAZOYZ010000309.1:0-4899 GCA_964584045.1 uncultured Prolixibacteraceae bacterium
CTCATCAACTGGCACAATGGTATCAGGAACGCTTATCGGAAGCCAGCTACTTTTCCGGCAACCTCCCGTACACGCAGTACGCAAAAAACATTCTCGGACAAAAAAAGGAGGATGATGTTCTTCTGAGGAATGCCTTATCGCAAATCATGACCAACAAGCGGTATGAAAATATTTTCATGCTGAATGAAAACGGAGAGCTCGTTTTCAGTGTCACGCCTGACTTTGTCATTCAGGATACCACCTTGAAAAGTTATGTCCAGAAAACATTCCGGGACAAGAAGGTCATCGTGCGGGATTTTTACTTTTGCAAAGTACATGGGGAGGTACACTATCAGATCATCGCTCCTGTTATTGACGCCGGCAAAGAGGTTATTGCCGCTATGGTATTTAGCATCAGGCCTGCCGATTACCTGTATCCGTTGATCCAGGAATGGCCCACACTCAGCAAAACTGCAGAAACAGTGCTCGTCCGCCAGGATGGCAATACCGTTTGGTATCTCAATAACCTGCGTCGTCTCTCCAACGCTGCCCTGCAAATCGGTTTTTCCCTGGATCAAACCGAAAAACCTGCGGTACGTGCGGTTTTGGGGCAGACAGGATTCTTTGAGGGGCCTGATTATGCGGGGCATGTGGTGCTTGGAGACATCGGCAAAGTGCCAAATACCCCCTGGTACATGATTGTGAAAATGGATACCCGTGAAGCTTATGCCGAACTGAACAAAAGGGCCGCGCTGATCGCCATCATCGTTTTTCTCGCTATATTTTTTGTCGGCACTGCAGTAGCCCTGGCCGACCACCGGCGCCAAAGGAACATCTACCGGGAGCTCTCACTCAAAAGTCTGGAATTGAACCAATCGCAGAAAGAATTTGGTGCAACGCTTTACAGTATTGGCGATGGGGTGGTCACAACAGATCAGGAGGGTCGGGTGAAACACCTGAATCCGGTGGCAGAGAAGCTGACCGGATGGACTGAATCTGAAGCCGCCGGGAAAAACATCACGGAAGTTTTTCACATCGTGAATGAGGAAACCCGTCAAAAGGTTGAAAATCCGGTTGATAAAGTACTTCGTGAAGGTCAAACAGTAGGGCTGGCAAACCATACGTTACTGATCTCCGAAAACGGCACGGAAACTCCTATTGCCGACAGCGGAGCACCCATTAAAGATGACCAGGGAAATACACTGGGAGTGGTGATGGTTTTCCGCGACCAAAGTGAAGAAAGAGCCCGGGAAAAAGCGCTCAGGGATAGTGAAGAAAAATACCGTACCCTGATCTCCAGGATGCAACTGGGAATGGCTGTACATGAGATCATTCTGGATGATACCGGGAATCCGGCCGATTACCGGTTTTTAGATGTGAATCCAGGCTTTGAACGGCTTACGGGACTTAAACGTGAAGACATTCTTGGAAAAACCGTGCTTGAAGTCCTTCCGAATACGGAGAAAATATGGATTGAAAGATATGGCCGGGTTGCCTTGTCGGGCGAAGCTGATTCCTTTGAAAATTACTCGCAGGAATTGAGCAGATTTTACAATGTGTTGGCATACTCATGCCAACCCCATCAGTTCGCCGTGATCATCGAGGATATCACCAATCGCAAACAGATGGAAATCAAGCTGCGCGAAAGCGAGAAAAATTACAGGGAACTGATTGACGGCATGAATGAAACAGTATGGGTAATTGATTTTCACGGAAATGTAATCGATGTGAACAGGACGGCAGTTGAAGTCTTGGGATATACAAAAGAAGAACTGCTGGAGATTGGTCTCTACGGCATCGATTCCTCTCTCGAAAAAGGTGCAATCCTGAAGCTGGCCAAAGATATGCCAAAAGATAAACTACAGATTTTTGAAACCTTTCACAAGACAAAAGACGGAAGGGTTTTCCCAGTAGAGGTCTATTCAAGCCTGATCATTTACCAGGGTAAAAACGCCATTTTGAGCATTGCCAGGGATATTACTCGTCGTAAACAAATGGAAGAGCAGCGTAAATATGATGAGCAGGTCCAGCAGATCCTTTATGAAATCGCAAAAACTTCCATGAGCGAGAAGGCGCTTGATTATCTGCTGATCGTTGTTCGCAGGGAACTCAGTAAAGTCATGGATACGACCAACTTTTATGCAGCCCTCTATCGTCCCGAGACCGACACTCTCCGGAAAATCATCTTTGTGAACGAAAAATTCGCCATTGAGGGGTGGAACGCTGAAAAGTCTTTTTCCGGACAACTGATCAGGTCAGGGAAAACCATTCTTCTAAACCATGATGGGATTCTCCGGTTCGCCGAAGAAAAAGGGCTTAATCTTCCGGTCACTCCTGCTGCATGCTGGCTGGGAGTTCCCTTGATGGACGGGCAAAAAGCCATCGGAGTTGTTGTTGTACAAAGCTACACCGATGAAAATGCCTATGATGAAAAAAGCGCACGGCTCCTGGAAATGATCGCCCATCAATTAACCGTAGTCATCCAAAGGACCCGAATGATCCAGGATCTGATCACGGCCAAAGAAAAAGCCGAGGAAAGCGACCGTTTGCAATCGGCTTTCCTGGCCAACATGAGCCACGAGATCCGTACGCCAATGAATGGGATACTGGGGTTTCTCAGTTTGTTGAGTGAACCCGGTCTGGAAGAAGAAAACAAAAAAGAATATTTGGATATTGTCAATAAAAGCGGGCAGCGGTTGCTTGACACCATTAATGATATTATCGAGATCTCAAAGATTGATGCCGGCGGATCAAAAGTGTCCTATTCGGAAGTAAATGTGGAAGATATCATGCGTTACCATCTCAATTTTTTCAAACTGCAGACTGACGAAAAAGGTCTTCAACTGAACATAACAGAACAGGTCACCGGTATATCCGCTCACATCCAGACGGACAGGAATAAACTGAACAGCATCCTGACAAATCTGATCAAAAATGCGATCAAATTCACGAAGAAAGGCAGTATTGAAATAGGAAATCACATCGAAAACGAGATGTTGGTGTTTTATGTGAAAGACAGCGGCAGCGGCATCTCTTCCAACCGGCAGGAAGCTATTTTTGAGCGTTTCGTCCAGGCTGATCTGAATATAACCCGGTCATACGAAGGATCAGGATTAGGCCTGTCAATCACCAAGGCTTATATCGATGCGCTTGGAGGCAAAATTAGTGTGCAATCGGAATTGGGTAAAGGCAGCACGTTCACTTTTTCAATTCCTTACATCCCTGCGGCAAAACAAAGAAAATTGCCGGAATCCATAAACACCGTCCCCGGAATTCATACCGAAGGAATGACCGTATTGATCGCGGAAGATGATGAAGCCAGCTATCAACTTTTAAAGGTTATTCTTGAAAAGGAAGGCATTTCCTCTTTACATACCGTTAACGGGAAAGACACGATCACCGCTTTGCAGGACAACCCAGGCGTTTCATTGATCCTGATGGATGTTCAGATGCCGGAAATGGACGGACTGGAGGCAACCAGGCAAATCAGGATGTTTAACAAGACTATCCCGATTATTGCCCAGACCGCCTATGCCCTGTCAAATGATGAGAAAAAAACAAAAGAAGCAGGCTGTAACGATTATATCGCAAAACCCATCAAACGCAGGGAGTTAATTGCCTTGATTGAAAAATATATGAAGGCCGCCACATCTTTAACCGGAAACAAGTCGGAGCATTTTTAAAGGAACTGCTTAATTACCCGGAGGGCAGCATCATAATCCGGCTCGGTGGCTATTTCCGGGACGTACTCCACGTACTTGACAAATCCTTCCCTGTCGATCACCACGGTACCGCGGCTCAGCAGGCGCAGTTCCCTGATCAAAAATCCGTATTTGACACCAAAATCAACCTCCTTATGGTCCGAGAGAGTGATGACCTTATCCAGTCCTTCGGCTGCACAAAAACGTTTTTGAGCAAACGGTAAATCGCACGATATGGATAAGATAACGGCGTCACCCAAATTAGACGCTTCTTTATTGAAACGCCGGTTTTGTGCCTGGCATATGCCGGTATCGATAGAAGGATAAACTGCAATCACCCTGACTTTTCCTTCAAAATCGGATAACCTGACAGGGCTTAGGTCAGAACTAACTGCCGTAAAATCGGGTGCTTTATCCCCTACTTTAATTTCATTCCCAACAAGGGTGACAGGATTCCCTTTAAAAGTTACTTTTCCGGTTATTTCTTTCATACGTTTATTATTTTACTACTAATAGAACAATGAACAGGACGGGATGTTTAAAAATAATCAGCTATCGCGTCCGTAGTAGCTGATTTACCGGATACATTCACATCAATTCCCGGAATTTCCGGATGACTGCCCGATGAGTAATATCATCCGGATCAACTACGCCGAACAGAAAAGCATTCTTTAATGTACTGGTTTTTGATCCGTTACTCCGCAAAAGCGATCTTGATCACCAGTTTTTTAACGGGCATTGACTCTCCTGTACGAATGCACGGACGATGTACATCGCCGGGAAAAAACAGAAAAAAGACCTCCTGATTGGCCATATAATATTCCCCTTCCTGGTCGCCAAATAAGATCACGTCTTGGTCTTCCCGGTACTCTGAGGCCGCTTTGGCCTTCTCCAGGGGCAACAACCCCATTTTCTCCTCTCCCTTTATGAGATACTGCAAATCGATGAATTTACGGTGCGATTCCCATCGGGCATCTTCAATATTTTTTGTCTGGTAGCCGGAGATCATCGCCACTACTTCATTTCCTTTAACAGGATATTTACCTGCTTCCGCCGCAATCAGATCTTTATTCAGATAATCGAAAGCAGCCTTCCACAAATCAGGCTGTTTGTGGTATTGTCTGTAAAACTCACTGACATCCACCGAAGGATGTACTTTCATCCGCAGACCTTTGTTCCAGTCCCCGTTATCGAACCATTCTCTTTCAATACTCATAAT
>CAZOYZ010000309.1:4999-6662 GCA_964584045.1 uncultured Prolixibacteraceae bacterium
ATTTTAAAATTATTACATGTTTATTTACTGGCTACAGTAAAATATTTTTTGACATTCCCTTATGCAATCGTGATCGGACTGGATTATACCCAGACCATCATTGCCGTCACCATAGGTGGTATCAGCGGGTTTTTCTTTTTCTACTACTTCAGCGGGATCGTGATCAGGTATTACAACACGTACAAAGGGGTTATATGCGCATCGATAAGAAAGTATTTTATGGTTGACCTCGCCAGGTTCCCTGAAAGACGTTCACGAAAGAAACCGATATCCACCAAAACGATGCGGCGCTTTGTCAAATTGCGCAACAGTTATGGTCTGTGGGGGATCATTATCATGACCCCCGTGATATTAAGTATCCCGATCGGCGCCTTTCTGCTGAAAAAGTATTATTCAACGCATAAGAATGTCCTGGCATATATGATGATTTCAATTTTGGGATGGTCACTGGTATTTACAACAATCGCGGTAATCATGCCGAAACCGCTTTAAAGTCTTCCTTTTTAAGGAGGGATAAAGATCAAAATTTCATTCCCGCGATGGCGGCAACTATATTTAAATCCCTCTGTCATTCCTGCGGAAGCAGAAGTCTCCGGGAATGGATCAAGTAAACTGACTAAATGAAGAAAGAAGACGTCATTGAACTGATCGCCTCATGGGAAAATCTGGATTTATTTTCCAGGCATATGGTTGATCACCCGGGCGATCTCGACCTGCTGATGCAGGTGGCTCTCGATGAATCCAGGCAGGAATACTGGCGTGCGGCATGGGTCGCAGATAAAATCAATACCGTGCATCCGGAGTTGATCAGACCTTATCTTCCCTCTTTATTTAAAGCGTTGAAAGAGACCGGGAATTACAGCAAAATGCGGCATTTCCTGAAAATTATCACATTCCATCAGATACCCGCCAGGCAACGCAGCTTCTTATTTGATTACTGTCTGAACATTTTTTCAAATCAATCCATTCCTGTAGCCGTAAGGGCTCATGCCCTTCAAATCCTGTATCATATCGCACAGGATGAACCCGGATTAAAGCCTGAACTTATTCAAATTCTGGAACACGAATTATCCTTCCAGGAGTCAGCAGGTATCCGTGCAAAAGCAAAAAATATCCTCATGCTCCTGTACCGCAAACCATCAAAGGAGCAGATTCGGTCAAACCCGCCAAAAACAGGCAGGAATACTGCTGAACCAGCATAAACACGAGAATAGAAGATCAGGAAAATTTTCGCCGGCATGGCATGCAGATATGAAAATTTTTATACTTTTGCGCTGTCTTTAAAGAAAAGGCATCTGATTGACCCGTGGTGTAATTGGCAACACGTCTGATTTTGGTTCAGAAAAGTCCAGGTTCGAGCCCTGGCGGGTCAACCAAAAGACTGTCCTGTGGTGTAATTGGCAACACGTCTGACTCTGGATCAGAAGAGTCCAGGTTCGAGCCCTGGCAGGACAACCAGACAATCAAAGAGTTACAATTAAGTTTGTAGCTCTTTTTTTTTCGGTGAAATCATCGTGAAATCAGGATGGCCTTAATGGACAATTCACTAGGGTACACCACATTACGAGATCCTTTTCCATATGATTATTGATAATCATCCACGATCGTACAAACACAGTGGTTGACTTGCTTCCCACTCATTTATGATTTCTTTCTTTTATCG
>CAZOYZ010000310.1:0-5257 GCA_964584045.1 uncultured Prolixibacteraceae bacterium
GGCGGAGCCTGAAAAGGTAAAAGAATTACTGAAAATGCTTCATGACTGGAGAGAGGGGACAGGTGCAAAAATGATGGAACCAAATCCGGATTATCTTTTGCAATTATCAAATTAAATACTAACTAAAAATCAAATCGACTATGTTTATCGTAAACAATTATCCGTTAGCCATTGTCTTTTGCTTTATTACCATGCTGTGCTGGGGATCGTGGGGAAACACCCAGAAGCTGGCGGGCAAGACCTGGCGTTATGAGTTATTTTACTGGGATTACGTGACCGGGATTCTGATCCTGTCTTTAATCTTTGCCTTTACCCTTGGAAGTATGGGCGAAAGCGGAAGGAGTTTTATTCCCGATCTGGCCCAGGCAAACCCTGGAAACATCGGGAGCGCTTTTCTTGGAGGTGTCATTTTTAATGCGGCCAATATTCTCCTCTCAACGGCGATTGCCCTGGTGGGCATGTCGGTGGCATTTCCTGTCGGTATTGGTCTGGCGCTGGTTCTGGGGGTGGTCATTAACTATCTGGGTTCCCAAAAAGGCGATCCGTTTTTCCTCTTCCTGGGGGTTGCACTGGTGGCGGTTGCCATTATCCTGAATGCCATGGCTTATGGAAAAACATCGGCCGGAACCCAAAAAGTTACAGGAAAAGGGATTGGTGTTTCTATTGTGGCCGGGATCCTGATGTCATTCTTTTACCGGTTTGTCGCCTCTTCCATGGACCTGGACAATTTTGTAAATCCTGCAACGGGGATGATGACCCCCTACACGGCCATGGTCATTTTCTCGCTCGGGATTTTCATCAGTAATTTCCTTTTTAATACGATTTTAATGAAACGGCCGATCAGCGGGGAGCCTACCAGTTATAAAACTTATTTTGCAGGAAAATTCCCGATCCACCTGGTCGGCATTTTAGGCGGACTGATCTGGGGAATTGGAAATTCCTTTAACCTGATCGCCGCGGGGAAGGCCGGAGCGGCTATTTCCTACGGGCTTGGCCAGGGTGCAACGCTTGTGGCTGCACTTTGGGGCGTGTTTATCTGGAAAGAATTTAAAGGAGCTTCCAAACAAACGAATGTCATGTTGCTGATCATGTTCGTACTGTTCGTGCTGGGGATCATTTCGATCATTTACGCCGGGCAGTAAAAAAGCGGAGAGCAGAACAGGGAAAACGGATACAGGATGAGTGCTCTTCCGGTTTCCGCTTTCCCCTTTTCCGGTCTGCTTATTAATTTCCTCTTTTCGCGCGGTAACCTTCCTTCAGAAGGATCTGCAGAACTTTATCGCGCAGATCTCCCTGGATCAGGATCCCCCCATCTTTTGCCGAGCCGCCCACGCCGCATTTTGTTTTCAGCATTCTGGCCAGTTCAGTTAAGGCGTCTTCACCTCCTTTAAAACCCGAGATCAGCGTCACTGCCTTTCCTTTCCTGTTTCGTTTATCCAGACTCACGATCAGATTTTGCCTGTACACGGGCAATATTTCTGCCGTTGCTTCCTCCTTTTTTTCATACTGGAAACCGGGGTTAGTGGAATAAACAACCCCAAGCCGTTCTTTCCAATCTTTTGACATCACTCCATTCAATTTCAAAAAGACATAAATATCAGGATACAGGAATAAGAAAACAGATACCAAAGGTAACGGAATTTTTTTCTGATTTTAATGTCGGGAGTGATAAACGTTTGGATGAAGCGAACGCAAAAGCCAGGCTTGCCTGCGTCCTGCCAGGCACGGGAATGTTTCGGGTAAGCGAATGCAAAACCAACGTTTCGGGCAAAAGTGAAAAGTCAGGCGTGCCTGAGCTTTACCGGATGAAAAAACGGCTGTCGACGACAAAGCTGGTCGGGCTGTGCCGGCCGGAAGAAACGACTGTCGAAGACGAAACATCTGATAAAATTGAGAAACGACGGATGAAATTGAACTTTTTTTTATGCAATTTGGTTTGAAGTACGAATGAATTGCAACCAATGAGGAAATTAATTGAAGTAAATTCGGTAGAAAATATCTTTCCTGAATATCGCAAGACGCCGGTGGGGATGTTTCTGGAATACCACAATCTGAACCGTCCGTTCTGCCATTGCCGGCAGCCGCAAATACTGATCGGCATGTGTATGGATAACCGGAAAAATTTGTGGATACCCGATAACTTTGCATTTGTGATCCGTTCGGGCGGAGCCAATCTTTTTTACCATGAATTTCAGGTCTCCTATGCGATTGCCGTAGGTGGTGTCCGTTGTATTGCGTTAATCGGGCATTCAAATTGCGGAATGGTAAAACTGGAAGAGAGGAAGGAGCAATTTATTAATGGTCTGGTTAAAAATGCGGGATGGAAAAAGGAAGCTGCCCGGATGCATTTTGAAAATCTGGCCTTATTTTTTGAAATCGGTGATGCGGTCGAGTTCGTACTTTCCGAAGTGGCACGCTTACGGAAGCGCTATCCTGCAGTGATGGTTGCTCCGCTATATTATGATATTGAAACCAGCAAAATCCATCAGATTGAAGAGTCTTAACTCCGTGTTGGAATTAAGACTCGCTGTATCGTTAAAACTGAATGGTCATACCGGCAAGAAAGTGGATCCCTGCCTGCGGAAAATAACCGTCCATTTTATAACGCCCACCTCCGTAAAGGTATGAATACACCCAGGCGTTGCTTTCGTATTCCCCGTCAAACAAGTTGTTTACCATCAGGTGCAGCTTGATTTCCTCAAACAGCAAATTTTTAAGCTGATAGTCCACTTTCAGGTTGTTTACGAACCAGGCGTTGAGTTTCCGGTCATTGCTGGATGTATTATCAATGTACTGGTCACTGACATAATTTGAGAGCATGCTGATATTTAGGGCCTGATGCGGTTTAAAGCTGATCAGGCTGTTGATGATCACTTCAGGTGAAAATGCCAGGTCGGTTTTTCCCAGATCAAAAGCACTCTGTCCTCCGGTGTCCCAGTTGTCGACATATTCCGTGAAATTTTTGATCTTGTTCCGGCTGAAAGTGGCATGGACATCCCAGCTGAGGCTGTTGCCGATCTTTAATCCTCCCGAAAGTTCGATCCCGGCACGGTAGCTGTTGTCTGTATTGACCATGACCGGGCTGCCTACATCATTGATCTCACCGGTGAGGATCAGCTGATCTTGATAACGCATATAATAGATATTGGCTCCCAGAAGGAACTTTGGGTTTTTATACGTATAACCCCCTTCGAAGTCGTTGAGGGTTTCCGAAACCGGTTGTTTCCCATCAGGATCCGCGTCGATGAAATTACTCCGGGTAGGCTCACGGTTGGCTCTCCCGTAACTCAGGTAGGCTTCCTGAAACGGATCGGGACGATAGTAAATTCCTGCTTTGGGATTGAAGAAATTGTAATTGTGCGACTGGGTCACATCGCGCAGGTCATCATCGATGCCCTCGATATCGTAATCAATCCTCCGGTACTGCAGATCCGCATACAGGCTGACCGCTTCAGTCAACTGGCAGAGGTATTTGCCATAGATATTGAAATCTTTTTTGAGGCCTGTTCCGCGATACCATTTATGATTGATGTCATTGTCTCCGTAATGGGCGGCCCAGATCACTTTTCCGAAGTGAGCTCCGTCGTATGTATTATACCCTCCGCCAAATGTAAGCGAGGAGTTTTCGGTTTCATGCTGAAGCGATAAAACGGCTCCGTACAGATCATTGTCCAGCCACTTCTGTTTCACGAGATCGGTGACTGCTCCTTCATAAGGTGCGGTCATGGTATAATCGGCATAATCCTCATCATATTCAAAATTCTCATAGTATCCTTTCCCTTTGGTAAGGAAAAGAGAGGCATTCAGGTGTAATGACGGATTGAATGCGTGAGAAAAATGGAGCTGATAGTAGTCCTGCCGGTAATGATCTATTTCGTGATCGTAAGTATAGAGATTATAAGTGCGGGCATCAGACTCTGTCATCTGTTCATAGCGGAGCTGGTTTTCTCTTTCGGAACTGCTGCTCCACAGCCAATGGTCAAGATAACGTTTCATTCCTTCCGTGTCGTTGTCCAGTTTGACCGAAGGGACGCCGTTCCAGGCCTGATAGGTCTCTTCAAATCCTGAAAAAACATTGGCTTTCAGGATTGTCTTTTCAGAAAAATAGCCGGCCGATATGAAGAACGATTTCAGGTCGGAGGCAGCGCGGTCTGCAAATCCATCAGAGCTGATCTTCGATAAACGGACGTCTACAGAAAGCCGGTCATTGATCAGTCCGCTGCCGGCGCTGACTGTATTTTTCCGGGTACCGAACGATCCGGCCGAAGTTTTATACTGCGCATATGGCTTTTCGATAAGCGTGCTGGTCTGCAGGTTCAGGCTGGCACCAAATGCAGCGGCCCCGTTGGTCGACGTTCCCACTCCCCGCTGGATCTGGATATTATCGGTCGATTCGGAAAGATCGGGCATATCGACAAACCAGGTACCGTGCGATTCGGCATCATTCATGGGGATCCCGTTAATGGTTACGTTGATCCGGTTCAGGTCGGTTCCGCGGATACGGAAGTTCGTGTAACCCACACCTGCACCGGCGTCGGAAGAAGCAACGAATGAAGGCGTCATGGTTAACAGATACGGGACATCCTGTCCCATGTTCCTCTCTTCAAGTGCAGCCTTGTCCACGGTCGTTTTTGCTACCGGGGTCCGGTCACCGGCACGGGTAGCTTCGACAAGCACTTCTTCCGTCAGAATACCGGAACGATCCAGGATAATTTCCAGGTCGACCGCTTTGTTTGCCTGTACAAGGATCTCCTTTTTGGTGTAACCAATAAAGGAAACCTGAAGTTCATAACTCCCTGCCTTCAGCCGGGTGAAGTGAAAACGACCGTCATGGCCTGTGGCTGTGCCCCTGTAGTTGTCATTTAAGATGACATTGGCACCGGGCAGAATTTCGCCTGCTCCGTTTTTAACCACCCCCGAGATGGAAAGTTGCCCAAATGAAAGAATTGCTGCAAAATGCAACAACACCATGAAAAAAACTCGTTTCATTTTCTGTGATGTTTTGGTTAATAATAACCAATGAGGTAGGAATCAGATTCCTTGTTCGCCCTCCCTACGCCGGCATTACCCGGATCAGGTTCAGTGGGTATGATCTCAGTCCGTTATTTTGGGACACCCCATTGCGTGAAATACAGGAACAAAGATAACGACAATAATCAATCATTCCCGCGGGGAAAAGCATCTTTTGGGTAACGCGGATTTAAAAAACATGAAAATATTTCATAGTGAACGAGTTAAACGCTGAAAAAATGACCGG
>CAZOYZ010000310.1:5357-6659 GCA_964584045.1 uncultured Prolixibacteraceae bacterium
CTTGAGAAGAAGGATTTTCGCATTGATGTAAAAGATGGCCTGCTGACTGTTTCATCGGAAAAGAAGGAAGAGAAAGAAAAGAAAGAAGGGAACAGAGTGGTGTGCAGTGAGTTCAACTATTCTTCATTCAGCCGTTCGTTCCAGTTGCCGGATGGCATCGACCTTAATAAAGTTAACGCGAGCCATCAGAATGGCGTATTGAAGATCAATCTCCCCAAACGGGAAGAATACATCGAAAAAGCTCCGCGAATGATCGAAATTTCATGATGCAACAGATGTTGTGAAGAACGTAAAAAAAATGCCTCGCTTGAAGCGGGGCTTTTTTTATAACCATTTGTTTTTTTTAAAAAACTTGTAGAGGAACAGAACGACAAGAAGCAGGAGAAGCACGAACAAAGGGAAGGCATATGGACTGTCGGCCATTGGTATTCCTGCAAGATTCACACCGAATAAACCCGAAAAAAAACTCAGCGGCAAAAATAAGGCTGCAATCAATGACAACAGGTACATTCGTTTATTAAGTTGTTCATTTTGTCGCTGGTTAAGCATTTCAGTGCTCACTGTCGCCAGATCACGTGATGCATCCAGAACTTCCAGGTAACGCATCAGATGGTCGCTGACTTCACGCAACCGGACTTGTTGTCTGGCCGTCATCCAGCTTGTCTGATCCAGCTGAAGCTTATTTAGAGCGTCCCGTTGGGGAATGAGAAAGCGCTTCATCTGGATGATTTGCCGCCGAAGGTTATGAAGGTCAGTTTTACAGTCGGCTCCGGTGTGGTCCATGACCCTTTCTTCCATCGACATCGCCCGCTCCTCAATGTCTTCGATGGTGTCGCCCATGTTGATCACAATGCGCTCATTCAGCCTTACCATAAAATCTCCGGTCGAAAGCGGAGGGTTACCCTGTTCGATATCCGCAAGCAGGTTCTGGACGGATGCGAGGTTCTTTTTTTGACAGGAGATGAGTAAATTGCGGGTGGCGAGGATCCTTACAGAGATCATGTTTTCAGGTTTTTCTCCTTTGATTTTGTTGATCCCCCTTACAATGAGCAGTAATTCTTCATTTGAAACGGCTGCCCTGGGTCTTGATTCGGCTTTGGTAAGCGCGTGGATAGTCGAATCATTCATGTTCAGCGACTGAAGGAATTGCTTTACTTCGGATGACGCGAAGTTAAGCTGCAGCCAGATATAATCGTTCTCATGTTTAAGCTGAGGAAGATTATCCGGATTCACCCTTTCGGCGGTCTTGCCGGCCGAGTCGATATAATAGGCATTGATGATCCCGTTTTTCATATGTTTTTC
>CAZOYZ010000311.1:0-6626 GCA_964584045.1 uncultured Prolixibacteraceae bacterium
GCTGTTTATGCTGGGATGCGATGACGCCCGTCACCGGAGCAATTCTTTAAGGGCGGATGAAGACGGCGGAGGAATTTCCTTACCGGAAGGATTCTCGGCGTTGGTCGTTGCAGATCATCTTGGTCATACCAGGCATATCGACGTGGCCTCCAACGGAGACATCTATGCCTCGCTGAGCCGGGAGGTGAAGGGTGGCGGAGTGGTGTGTCTGAGAGACACTACCGGGGATGGGAAAGCCGATGTGGTTGTTTACACGGGAACGTTTGATGGCACGGGGATTGGTCTGTACAAAGACTATCTCTATTTTGGCGCTGATACCATCATTGTACGTTACCGGATAAAACAGGATGAATTGGTACCTGATCCTGTTTATGAAGTTGTTGCGGGAGGATTTGAAGAAACGCATCAGCATGCCACCAAACCATTCAGTTTTGACGGCAACGGAAATATGTATGTGACTGTGGGAGCGCCCTCCAATACTTGTCAGCAGCAAGACCGGACCAAAGGATCTCCCGGTATGGATCCCTGCCCGATCCTGGAGAAATTTGGAGGTATCTGGAAATTCAGTGCGGACCGGCTCAATCAGGATCAGATGAAAGATGGTGTCCGGTATGCTACAGGGATCAGGAATGCTGTAGCCACTCACTGGAACAAAAAAGAAGGTAAGCTGTACGCCCTCCAGCATGGACGGGATCAGCTGTATCAGTTTTATCCGGAGTTGTATACCAAAGAGCAGGGTGATGAGTTACCGGCTGAAGAATTCCTTCTGGTTGAAGAGGGTTCTGATTTCGGGTGGCCCTATTGTTACTATGATCAAAATCAGGAGAAGAAGGTGCTGGCTCCCGAATACGGCGGTGACGGCAAAGAGGCAGGACGTTGTGAGGCAAAAGACGATCCGATCATGGCTTTCCCGGGACATATCGGACCCAACGATCTTCTTTTTTATACCGGGGACATGTTTCCGGCAAAATATAAGAACGGCGCTTTTATCGCTTTTCACGGGTCCTGGAACAGATCGTCCGGGCAAAAGGGGTATTCAGTTGTGTTTGTTCCTTTCGAGGGCAGCATCCCCAGTGGCCAATGGGAAGTCTTTGCTGATGGATTTGCAGGTGCCGAAGCGATACAAAATACAGGTGATGCAGCATACCGTCCCTGTGGATTGGCACAGGGCCCGGATGGTTCCCTGTATGTCTGTGATGACGTGAAAGGAAGGATCTGGCGGATTTTCTACGACAACTAATCATTTAATCATTTTTCCACTTCATGGATAAGCGAATTATTTTCATCATGGGTTTGGTGTGTGTTTTATCGGCCACCGGGTGCGGCGGCAAAAAAAAAGATGACAAACCTCAGCCGTTGGATACTTCAGAGCTGGCAGAAAAGGTAAAGCCTGACGTTCTGTCCGCTGAGGAACATCCCGGAAGGGAGGTTTATGCCGTTTATTGCGCAACCTGCCATCAGTCGAACGGGTCAGGAGTCCCTGGTATGTACCCTCCGCTGACTCCCAACCGGTATGTTGAAAATAAAGACACGCTGCTCACTGTCGTGCTGAATGGGATGAAAGGAAAAATAGAGGTTGACGGCGAGATTTACAACAACTTTATGGCTCCCCACAATCATCTCAGCGATCAGGAACTGGCCGATGTAACCTCGTATGTCCGTGCAGCTTTCGGGAATGATCCTGACCCGGTAACTGCCGGCGAAGTGGCTTCAGCCAGAAAAAAATAACGTGAAAAGGACGACTTCCTGCTATTATTCTGCAATGGCAAAACGGGCGAATACCTTATAAATCAACTTGATCTTTTGATAGGAAATCTCAGGCTCATCCGGTGCAGCTTCTATGTTGTCGGCCGAAAAGGCGGCTACTCCCCGCTGACTTTTGGTCATGAGTACCGGATTATAGCTTTCGCGTTCCTGCAAAAACAGAAGCCTGCCTGTCTTTTCTCCGGCGGCATTTAAAAGGTAGGACGCTTTTTCCTTGGCATTTTTCACAGCTGCAATTTTCACTTCCTTTTTCAACTCTTCCATCCGGCTGTGATCGACACGGCTTACGTAGGCATTTTGTGCATCCACTTCATCCATGATGTTCCATACGTTGGTTAACTCGGAGGTCGTTGAAATTTTCAGTACGAAATCCTTCGACTGCAAGACGTCTTTCTTTTGTCTTTTTATGGTGATATAGTCGGCATTGGCGTCGGCCAGGGACAGGTTTTCCATCCTGAAGTTGTTTTTGACCAGTAATTGCTTTAGTTTTTTTTCCAGTTCGTCCAGGCTCGTTTTATCCCGGCCGTCATAACGTTCTTTCAGCGTGAAACGAAGGAAAATCTCATCAGGCACCACTTCCATTTCCGCTTCCCCCGTAACCTCAATATAAGGGGTCGATTCCAGCGGATTAGTCCGCTGTTGAGCCTGAACATGACTGTTGAGCAAAACGAAAAACAGGAGTATCAGGCATGATGCCATCCCAAAGTTTCTGTTCTTTTCAAAGGTGAACAGTCCTGATACTTTACTGTGCCGGGGATCCGTTCCCGGAAGGTGGTCTTTGTGAATTAAACATGCTTGTTTCATGGTTTGAATTTTAAAAAGTAAATTTGATCGAACCGAACTGCTTGACCGGAAGGATTGTTTTTCCGTCCTTTGAAGCTAAATTTAAAAATATTTTAGATACAGACGATGAATCCATTTCTGAAACAGACAGCGACTTTCCTTTACCGGCAATACGGCGAAAACATGAACACGATCTCCGTGGTTTTCCCTGGCCGCCGTTCAGGAGTATTTTTCAATGCTTACCTAAATGACCTGGTGGAGAAACCGTTGTTGGGTCCGGAAGTACTGACGATCAATGAACTTATTTCACAGCTGTCTGAATTACAAATTTCGGACCAGATTAATTTGATTTTAAGTCTTCATAAAATATATGTGCAGGAAACAGGCCACCAGGAAGAACTTGATGATTTCTTTTTTTGGGGTGAGATCCTGTTGAACGATTTTAATGACATCGATAAGTATCTCCTGGACGCGGGTGATCTGTTTCAAAATATTTCAGATCTGAAGGAAATAGAAAGACGGTTCGATTACCTGACCCCCGAACAAAGAAGAGCGGCGGAAATGTTCTGGGGCAACCTTGGAAGATCGGGCGGTTCGGTGAACCGGGAGAAGTTTTTGACGATCTGGAATAAACTTTCGGCGGTTTATGAACGCTACAGAGCGCATTTGCTGTCAGAGGGAGCGGGCTACAGCGGAATGGTTTACCGGAATATTACGGAGAAACTGGAACAGGGGAGGGAACTGCCTCTGTCGTCCGACCGGTATATTTTCGTAGGATTTAATGCGCTGAATGCGTGCGAGGAACGGTTATTCCGATGGCTACAGACGAATCATAAAGCCGACTTTTTCTGGGATTATGACGAGCGGTTCCTGAAAGATCCGCAGCACGAGGCAGGTTCTTTTATCCGGAAAAACCTCGTTCGGTTTCCCATGCCGGAAGGATTTACAGCCGACCCTCATCCTTCGTTCCTGAGAAAGCTCCAGGTAGTTTCCGTTCCGGGTCAGGTGGCGCAGTCCCAGGTGATCAATCATCGTCAGTTCTTTCCGGACCACGCCGCCAAAGGAGCCTTTGACTCAACAGCATTGGTGCTGGCCGATGAAGGTCTGCTTATTCCCGTGATTTCTGCTGCCGGATGCCACTCTCAATCCATAAACGTCACGATGGGATATCCTTTTCAGGATACTCCTGTTTACAGTCTCATCGGTCAGCTGATCGAACTGCAGAAAGATCACCGGAAGATCGAAGGCGAAGATTATTTTTATCACCGGTCAGTGCTCGCCGTCCTGAATCATCAGCTCATTACAGGACCGGATACCGCGAAGATCGTGCAGGATATTAACCACCAGAATAAGATTTACGTCAGGGCGTCGGAGATGAAAGTCGGCGATCTGCCCGGGCTGATCTTCAGGAAGCAGGAAAGCTGGCAGGATGCGGTGCAATGGCTCCTGGCCCTGATCAAAAAACTGGCGAACAAGGTACGCCATTCCAACGAACAGCCAATCCGCCTGGAGGCTGAGTTTTTGTACCAGGCTTTCCTGGCGTTACAACGGCTCGCCGATATCCTGAACAGAAATTATGCGGAACAAATCACGCTTTCATTATTTTACCGCATTTTTCTCAGGCATCTGCAGCGAATTACGATTCCCTTTGAAGGAGAGCCGCTTTCGGGCCTGCAGGTGATGGGTATGCTCGAAACCAGGACGCTTGATTTTAACCACGTGATCGTGTTTTCGGTCAACGAGGGAAAACTGCCGAAAACGTCGCCGGTTCATTCTTTCATCCCGTACAACCTGAGGAAGGCATTTGGACTTCCGGCGTATGAAGAGCAGGACGCCATGTATGCCTATTATTTTTACAGACTTCTTCACCGTGCCGAAGAAGTTGTTTTGGTTTATGATTCTTCGGGCGACGGATCAAATACCGGTGAAATGAGCAGGTTCATCTTCCAGTTGCAGTACGACTCCGGATTGAACCCCGAATTTTGCCACCTTGATTTTGATTTCAAATCTTTCGATCCCAAACCGATTTTAGTCCGGGCAAACCGATCACACCAACAGAAATTGCTTGAATGTTACGCTCAAAAGCCATTAAGCCCAAGTGCATTAAATACCTACCTGGATTGCCGGTTGAAATTTTACTTTCGTCACCTGGCTAATTTACGGGAAGCCGATGAAGTTCTGGAAGAGATCGATCCGAGGTTATTCGGCAATTTGTTCCATCATGCGGCCGAGTTGATCTATTCCGGTTTTAAAGGGAAAGGGCAGGTCACAAAGGAAGATCTGGAAGCATACATCTCCAACCCAACCCGGATCAGAAAAGCGATCCATGACGCTTTTGCCAGGGAATACTTTAAAGATGAGCGCTTAAAAAATGTCAGGATTACCGGGAAAAATATCTTAATCGCAGAAAATCTTCACGTCTATCTCGAAAAAATGCTGCAGAACGATATGCTCTTTGCACCATTTACCGTATTGGACCTGGAAGGTCATTATGAGGCAGCATTTCATATCAATGCGGACGGATCAACGCATCAGATCAGGTTGGGTGGGGTGGTTGACCGTATTGACCGGACAAAAGAGGGTATCCGGATTATTGATTACAAGACCGGACGAAATCTTTCGTTAGGGTTTAAGAAAATCAGCGAGTTTTATGACCGTGACAAAGAGAAAAGGCCAAAAGAGATTTTTCAGACCCTGGTGTATAGCGAGATCTACCGCCGGAGTACGTATGATGGCCCCCTGCAACCAGGTATCTACAAAATAGATGAATTTTTCAAGGAAGAGTTCAGACCCGAGGTCAGGCAGAACGAACGGATGGTCTGTTATAATGATCTTGCAGATGATTTTGCCGGGAGCCTGGAAAACCTGCTTTCAGAAATATTTTCATCTGAGAATGTATATGATCAGACAAAACATGTTAACTATTGTAAAAAGTGCCCCTATAATTCCATATGCCGAAGGAAATGACAATATTAAAATATTAGAATATTAGAATATTAGAATATTAGAATGGGTACGGGGTATCTGAGGTACTGAAAGGTTAATCGGTATCCAGCAAATCCGGCCTGAGCCTTTTCGTTCGTTCATAGGCCTGTACTTCCTTCCATTCATCGATTTGGCGGTCGTTCCCGCTGATCAGGACATCCGGGACTTTCCACCCTTTATAATTGGCAGGGCGGGTATATACAGGCGGACTGAGCAGATCGTCCTGAAAGGAATCGGTGAGAGCGGAGGTTTCGTCTGAAATGACTCCCGGTATCAGCCGCACGATGCAATCGGTCATCACTGCGGCTGCCAGTTCCCCTCCGGTCATGACGTAATCTCCGATCGATATTTCGCGGGTAACAAGATGATCACGCACACGTTGGTCCACTCCTTTATAATGCCCGCAGAGAATGATGATATTTTCCTTCAGTGAAAGCTGATTTGCTGTTTTTTGATTGAATAATTCACCGTCAGGGCTGGTATAGATAATTTCATCGTAGTTCCGTTGAGCCTTCAAATGCCCGATGGCGGTTTCAATAGGCTGGATGGTCATGACCATCCCTGCGCCCCCGCTAAAAGCGTAATCATCGGTGCGTTTATGTTTATCGGTCGAAAAGTCTCTGATATTGTGAATGTAAATCTCTGCATAGCCTTTCTCTTTGGCCCTTTTTATAATCGAATGGTTAAAGGGGCTCTTTAATAATTCAGGGATCACCGTTAAAATATCAATACGCATATTCAATTTTTTGCAAAAATAACAAATTTAGAGTAGCGGATTGCGCACAGCAGGGAAAGAGAAGTAATTGAATGATTACAGGAATGAAAAAATTAACGATCATAACATGAATAGTTGAATTAATTTTTGTTTTCTTTGACTATTCGTATTGAAAATTATATTTTCGTAGTGGATACTTGGATATAAATATCTGAAATCTACTGTGATTTTAAAATTGAACACATGGAACCTAAAGATCTGAGAAACTCAAATGGTGAGTTGAAAGCAACTCCGAACGATAACGGGGCTGTAGCTATGCATCCGGAAAACCAGACCCCTGGTGTTGAAACTGAAGAGATTCAGGAGCAAAATCCTGAGA
>CAZOYZ010000312.1:0-6622 GCA_964584045.1 uncultured Prolixibacteraceae bacterium
ATGGAACTCGGCCGGGAGTTTTTGAGCAGTTCAAAGTAGTTCGATCCTTCCCATTCTGCAAAAAATTTTTTTAAGATGAAACTTAAACTATATTTCGAAGAGGCCTATAGTGAACTGGTACATAAGGTATCCTGGCCTACTTGGAAAGAGTTACAGAACAGCGCATTTATTGTAATGGTTGCTTCCTTTATTATAGCACTTATCATATTCGTTATGGATTTCTCTTTTGAGAAACTGATGAATTTAGTGTACAGCTTGTTTTATTAATATTACTTGGAGATCAACATGAGCGAGAACGAAAAAAGGTGGTATGTTCTGCGGACCGTCGGAGGGAAAGAGAAGAAGGTCAAGGAATATATCGAAAATGAAATTGCAAATGCGGGACTCCAGGAGTATATCTCACAGGTACTGATTCCAACAGAAAAGGTATATCAGATCCGTAACGGGAAAAAGATCAGCAAAGAGCGGAATTTTTTCCCGGGTTATGTGTTGGTGGAGGCGGCTCTTGTTGGTGAGATTCCTCACATGCTGAAGAATATCAGCAATGTGATCGGATTCTTAGGTGACATCAAGGGGGGCGAACCTGTGCCGATGCGTCAGTCTGAGGTGAACCGGATCCTTGGTCGGGTTGATCAGATGGCTGAAGCCGATGCGGAAGTGAACATTCCTTATGTGGTCGGTGAAACTGTGAAAGTCACAGACGGTCCTTTTAACGGATTCAACGGAATTATTGAGGAAATTAATGAGGAAAAGAAGAAGTTAAAAGTGATGGTCAAAATTTTTGGACGGAAAACACCTTTGGAACTGAGCTTTATGCAGGTCGAAAAGGAGTAGTAAATCTTATTATTTATCATTATGGCTAAAGAAGTTGCTGGATTAATCAAATTACAAATTAAAGGAGGTGCAGCTAATCCTTCACCACCTGTTGGACCAGCATTGGGTAGCAAAGGGGTGAATATTATGCAGTTCTGCAAACAGTTCAATGCCCGGACACAGGACCTTGCAGGGAAAGTGCTCCCGGTGATCATTACGGTGTATGCAGATAAATCGTTTGATTTTGTAATTAAACAACCCCCAGTGGCCGTTCAGTTATTGGAAGTTTCAAAACTGAAATCAGGATCAGCCGAACCTCATGCAAAGAAAGTGGCAAAGGTAAGCTGGGATCAGGTTAAGCAAATTGCTGAAACTAAAATGTCTGACCTGAACTGTTTCACGTTGGAATCTGCTATGAGAATGGTTGCTGGCACTGCCAGAAGTATGGGTATTGCTGTAGAAGGTGAATTCCCAGCGAATAACTAATAAAAATTTTAACGATGGGCAGAATTACAAAAAATATGAAGCTTGCTGAGGAAAAGCTCCAGAAAGGCAAACAGTACTCAATTACGGAAGCGGCAAAGCTGGTGAAGGAAATTACCTACACCAAGTTCGACGCGTCAGTAGATATTGATGTTCGCCTGGGGGTAGATCCCAGAAAAGCAAATCAAATGGTCAGAGGCGTAGTTTCGTTACCCCACGGAACCGGAAAAGAGGTCCGCGTACTTGCTCTTGTTACTCCCGATAAGGTGGCCGAAGCAACCGAGGCCGGTGCCGATTATGTGGGTCTGGAAGATTATATCGAAAAGATCAAAGGAGGCTGGACCGATTTTGATGTGGTGATCACCCTTCCCCCGGTGATGGGGAAAATCGGACCATTAGGCCGGATCTTGGGACCAAGAGGATTGATGCCGAACCCTAAGAGCGGTACCGTAACCATGGAAGTGGGCAAGGCGGTCAGGGAAGTCAAACAAGGTAAAATTGACTTCAAAGTTGATAAATTCGGGATTGTTCATACTTCAATCGGGAAAGTGTCTTTTGATCCTCAAAAGATTGAAGAGAACGCCAAGGAATTTATCAGCACGGTGATCAAACTGAAACCCGTTGCTGCGAAAGGTACTTATTTAAAAAGTATTTACCTGTCAAGCACCATGAGTCCGGGAATACAAGTAGAAACCAAGTCAGTTGCTGACTAGTAAAAAGTTGTTGAGATGAAAAGATCGGAAAAATTAGAGATCATCGATAGTCTGACCAAAGAGATCAATTCTTGCAACCATTTTTACCTGACCGATGTGGCTGACTTGAATTCAGAAGCTACAAACAGTTTGAGACGCCTTTGTTTTAACAAACAGGTGAAGTTGATTGTTGTAAAGAATACGCTGTTGCGTAAAGCTTTGGAAAAGTCAGATAAACGGGCAGAAGAGCTTTACGGAGTACTGAAAGGCAA
The DNA here is from genome assembly GCA_964584045.1 of uncultured Prolixibacteraceae bacterium. Taxonomy (GTDB): domain Bacteria; phylum Bacteroidota; class Bacteroidia; order Bacteroidales; family Prolixibacteraceae; genus JBCFBK01. The sequence continues at coordinate 2,261 of CAZOYZ010000312.1, forward strand.
TACCTCGGTCATGTTTTGTGAAGTGGGGAACGTTCCTGCATTACTGATTAAGGAGTTCGCAAAAAAACATAGTAAACCTGTTTTAAAGGCAGCCTATGTTCAGGAATCAGTTTATGTCGGAGCCGACCAACTCGAGGCGTTGGTGTCTGTGAAATCGAAGGATCAATTATTGGGAGAACTGATCGGATTGTTGCAATCACCCATTCGAACCGTGCTTGGACAGATTCAGTCAGGAGGTACTACAATTCATGGTATCCTTAAAACATTGTCAAATAAAGAAGAATAGTATTTTAGTTACAATTTTATTGCATAAAAATTAAAAGAGAAATGGCAGATTTAAAAGCACTTGCAGAAGAGTTGGTAAACTTAACTGTAAAACAGGTTAATGAATTGGCTGACATTTTAAAAACAGAATATGGAATCGAACCCGCAGCTGCAGCCGTTGCTGTTGCCGGACCTGCTGCTGCCGGCGCTGGTGAGGAGCCTGTCGCTGCTGTTCAAACCGAGTTTGATGTTATTCTGACAGCCGCCGGGCAGTCTAAACTGGCAGTTGTTAAGTTAGTAAAAGAATTGACCGGACTGGGGCTTAAAGAGGCAAAAGAACTGGTCGATGCTGCACCAAAAGCGGTGAAGGAAAAAGTTTCAAAGGAAGAAGCCGAATCAATAAAATCTCAGTTACAAGAAGCTGGAGCCGAAGTTGAACTTAAATAAAAGACTTACGACCTTAAAAATATTATTTGGTCTGTAACGGTTTAGAGTCCCACCTGCGTGGGATTCTAGGCCTTTTTGCATATTTATGTTTTAAGTTCACTTAATTTTTTGATACATGCCATTAAACATTGAAAATCAGAGAATTAGTTTTTCTTCCACAAAAACTGTTTTTGATTATCCGGATTTTCTGGAAATTCAGATCAAGTCATTTAAAGAATTTTTTCAACTGGGATCAACACCGGAGAACAGAAAAGGTGAAAATTTATTCAAGGTTTTTGAAGAAAACTTTCCGATTACAGATACCAGAAATAATTTTGTACTCGAATTTATCGATTATCAGGTCGACCCGCCAAGATACTCGATTGAGGAGTGTATCGAAAGAGGTTTGACCTTCAGTGTCCCGTTGAAGGCAAAGCTGAAATTGTATTGTACCGATCCGGAACATGAAGATTTTGATACGGTGGTTCAGGACGTTTATCTGGGTACGGTACCTTATATGACAGAAAAAGGAACGTTTGTTATCAACGGAGCGGAACGTGTCGTGGTTTCGCAGTTGCATCGTTCTCCCGGAGTGTTTTTCGGTCAGAGTGTGCATGCAAACGGTACAAAACTATATTCGGCGCGTATCATTCCCTTTAAAGGATCGTGGATTGAATTCGCTACCGATATTAACAGTGTGATGTACGCGTACATCGACCGTAAAAAGAAGTTGCCGGTAACGACCTTGTTACGGGCTATTGGTTATGAAAGTGACAAAGATATCCTCGAGATTTTTGATCTGGCCGATGAGGTAAAAGTTTCCAAGGTCGGTTTGAAGAAAGTAGTAGGACGCAAGCTGGCTGCCCGCGTTTTAAAGACATGGGTAGAGGATTTCGTGGACGAAGATACCGGTGAAGTGGTATCGATCGAACGTAACGAAGTTTTAATTGACCGTGAGACTATTCTCGAAAACGAACATATCGACGAGATTGTAGATTCAGGGGCCAAGATGATCCTTTTGCACAAGGAAGACCATAATCTTCAGGATTTTGCTATAATATACAACACCCTTCAGAAAGATCCGTGTAATTCAGAGAAAGAAGCGGTGCTTCACATCTACCGTCAATTGAGAAATGCAGAACCGCCCGATGAGGCCACTGCACGTGACGTGATCGATAAACTGTTCTTTTCCGAAAAACGTTACGACCTTGGAGAAGTTGGCCGTTACCGGATCAATAAGAAACTCGGACTGAATATTGAAATGAATATTCAGGTATTGACCAAGGAAGACATTATCGAAATTATAAAGTATCTGATCAAGCTGGTCAATTCAAAAACAGATGTCGATGATATCGATCACCTGAGCAACAGGAGAGTCCGTACCGTCGGAGAACAAATGTACAATCAGTTTGGTGTAGGTTTGGCCCGTATGGCCCGTACGATTCGTGAACGAATGAATGTCCGCGATAATGAGGTGTTTACCCCGATCGACCTGATTAACTCGAAGACGTTGTCGTCAGTGATCAATTCATTCTTCGGAACTAACGCGTTATCGCAGTTTATGGATCAGACAAATCCTCTGGCTGAGATGACGCATAAACGAAGAATGTCGGCTCTCGGGCCTGGAGGTCTGTCGCGTGAACGTGCCGGATTTGAAGTTCGTGACGTTCATTATACGCATTACGGAAGGCTTTGCCCGATTGAAACACCGGAAGGACCGAATATCGGTCTGATCTCTTCTTTGTGCGTTTTTGCCAAAGTCACAGACCTTGGTTTTATCGCGACTCCTTACCGCAAGGTGGAGAACGGGCAGGTTGATCTGTCCGTTGACGGAGTGATTTATCTGACTGCTGAAGAAGAAGAAGGGAAGGTCATTGCACAGGCAAACGCCCCGATCGATGATGATGGGTTTTTCATCAATCAGAGGGTTAAAGCCCGTTTGGAAGGTGACTATCCTCTTGTTGACCAGTCAGAGGTTCAGTTGATGGACGTAGGGCCTAACCAGATCGCTTCCGTGGCTGCCTCATTGATCACGTTCCTGGAACACGATGATGCCAACCGGGCGTTGATGGGATCGAACATGATGAGGCAGGCTGTTCCGTTGCTCAGGCCTGAGGCACCTATCGTCGGCACCGGACTGGAAGCAAGCTCAGCCCTTGATTCAAGGGTGATGATCACGGCAGAAGGAGATGGTGTGATTGAATATGTCGACGCCGATGAAATCGTGATCCGTTACGACATGACCGACGATGAGAAATATGTCAGTTTTGATTCGGAGCAGAAGCATTACAGATTGCCTAAATATCAAAAGACCAATCAGGGGACGGTGGTTGACCTGAAGCCTATTATCAGCAAAGGGGACCGCGTCACCAAAGGCCAGATCCTGACCGAGGGATATGCTACACAGGGAGGAGAACTTGCCCTTGGGCGGAACCTGAAGGTTGCTTTCATGCCCTGGCAAGGGTATAATTACGAAGATGCCATCGTGATCTCCGAACGGGTAGTGCGTGATGACGTATTTACATCTGTCCATGTTGATGAATATGCGCTTGAAGTACGCGATACCAAGCGTGGTGTGGAAGAATTTACTTCCGACATCCCGAATGTGAGTGAAGAAGCTACAAAAAACCTGGATGAAAACGGTTTGATCAGGATCGGGGCTGTCGTTAAACCCGGCGATATCCTGATCGGTAAAATCACGCCTAAGGGTGAGTCCGATCCTTCACCCGAGGAGAAACTGCTCCGAGCTATTTTTGGGGATAAAGCAGGAGATGTAAAAGATGCTTCCCTGAAAGCATCACCTTCACTGAATGGCGTGGTGATCGATAAAAAGCTTTTTTCCCGCGTTCTGAAAGATAAAAAGGGAAAAATGGCGACCAAGCCGCTGCTCGATCAGATTGACGAAGAGTTCGACCGTCAGGTCAGCGCTTTACGTGCGAGACTGGAAGATAAACTGTTTAACCTCGTGAATGGAAAGACCAGCCAGGGGGTTAAAGATTATTATGGAGGCGATGTCATCCCCAAAGGAGTAAAATTTACCCTGAAACAGCTTCAGGAAATTGATTACATGGTGGTGAATCCGGCAAAATGGACAACCGATAATGATAAAAACAGCCTGATCTATTATCTGATTCTGAATTATATTGAGAAATATAAGGAATATGAAGCTGTTGCCCGCCGTAAACGGTACAATGTGACCATTGGCGACGAGCTTCCTGCAGGTATTATTCAATTGGCAAAGGTTTACGTAGCAAAAAAACGTAAACTGCAAATCGGGGATAAAATGGCCGGGCGCCACGGGAATAAAGGTATTGTTTCACGTATCGTTCGCGATGAGGATATGCCTTTCCTGGCAGACGGAACTCCGGTCGATATTGTACTGAACCCGCTTGGTGTGCCGTCACGAATGAACCTGGGACAGATTTATGAAACCGTGCTCGGATGGGCCGGACAGGAACTGGGGCTGAAGTTTGCAACTCCGATTTTTGACGGCGCATCATTAGGTCAGGTAACCGACTATACCAACCGTGCAGGTATCCCGGCTTTCGGGCGTGCCGTCCTTCATGACGGGGAAACGGGTGAGCCGTTCGACCAGCCTGCAACCGTTGGAGTGATCTACATGCTTAAACTGGGCCATATGGTGGAAGACAAAATGCATGCCCGTTCAATTGG
>CAZOYZ010000313.1:0-6598 GCA_964584045.1 uncultured Prolixibacteraceae bacterium
TTACGAAGCAGGCTGCTTACGGCTATCTGGGCAAAAACCTGCTTTATGCGGCCAGCCCGCTGATGAACGGTGTATCGACGGGTAATTATTCCTACAACACGGACTTGTGCAAGGATGCCGCCGACGCGTTCCTGGAAGTCATCCGGATCTCAGACGAGAACCCCGATGTGGTAGGACTCGAAACATGGCCCGACTATTATAAGAACTTTTATACCATGGATGGGCGCTATACGACCGTCCTGGGGAAAGAAATCGTCTATACTGCGCCGATCTACTGGAACAGCAAAAGGTGGAGGTATGGGGAATTCACCATGACTTACCTGGGCGGCTGGGGCGTCTATGCTTCGCCGACCGAAAATTACGTAGAGAATTTCGGGATGGCCAATGGGTTGTCGATCAAGGAAGCGGATTCCGGATACGACCCGATGAATCGCTGGGTGAATCGCGATCCCAGGTTTGAATACAATATCCTGTATGACGGGAAACAGCTTACGGTTAAGGCCAGCGTCGACCAGTATGCCCAATTGTATGCCGGCGGTCGCCATCGCAACGCGAGTAACAGCCTGTCGGGATATGGGCATGTTAAATTCAAACATATCACCTGTAACAGCTATGACAATGCCTGGGCCAGATATAGTTATGAAGTTCCGTTACTGCGTTTGGCCGATATTTACCTGATGTATGCGGAGGCCGTGAACGAAGCTTACGGACCCACGGGTAACGCTCCCGGCGGGATTACAGCCGTGGAGGCAGTGAATATCGTCCGCAACAGGGCCACTCTCCCCGATGTAGACCCGCGTTACTATGCTTCAAAGGAAGAATTCCGTGAGTTCCTGCGTGAAGAAAGGGCCGTGGAACTGGCTTTCGAGAACCATCGCTGGTATGACCTGCGAAGATGGCACGTGGCCCATTTGCTTCAATACCGTGAAAAGTATGCCCTTGACTTCGACAAGGACCATACCTATTTCAATAAGACATTGTATCTCACGCGCGTATTTGATGAGAAGCATTACTGGCTTCCGTTCCCGACCGATCAGGTGGCCATGTATCCTGAATTTGAACAAAACCCGGGATGGTAATGGAATTTTTATATTAATTAAACGATGACAAAATGAATAGAAATTACATGATACTCCTTCTGGCTTTGTTATTCCTGTTTATGAATACGGGGAACCTGCCAGGCCAGGAGCTGATAGAAGAAAAATTGATCACGGTGAGTGCTGTTATTCAGGACGAAGACGGCTATGCTTTGCCTGATGCAAAAATTTCGGGACGCGAAGGCGCCCTAATGGTATGGACGGATCAGGACGGAAAATTTGATATTTCTGTTTCCCCGGGTAGTGATCTGCTGATTGAAAAAAAAGGCTTTTTTACGAAAACCGTTGCAGTTGACGGATTACCCGAAGTGGTGAGCCTTCAGAAAGCCCCGTTCCTGACCGATGAAAGGAGTGCGATGCATATCGCTTTCGGTAAAATAAACCGAAAAGAAGCTGCCGGGATCATGGATGTGGTGAACCCTGAAGAAACGATCACGATCAACGGGTTCCACAATTATGCCGAGATCTTATCCGGACGTTATTTTAGCTGGGTGCCCGAGAGTCCTTTGGTGGTTATCGACGGCGTAGCCCGCATGCCTTACGGGATATCGGCAGAGGAAATCGAGCAGATCACGATCCTCAAAGATGTCAACGCTTCTGTTTTATACGGCACGCAGGGACGAAACGGCGTGATCCTGATCAAAACCAAGCGCGGAGAAATGAATAAACGCCGGGTTAACGTGGCCGTAGAACAGACGATCGCTCAGCCTGTCAGTCTGCCAAAATTCCTTGGTTCGGCCCAATACATGGAATTATACAATGAAGCCCGCGTGAATGACGGGATGGATCCGGCCTATTCGGACGAAACCATTGAAAACTACCGGTCAGGCAACAAATACCGGTATCCGGATGTGGATTACTATTCGAGTGAATACCTTCGCGAATTCAGGCCGGTAACCAGGCTGAATGCCGAGTTTTCGGGAGGCAACCGTACCATCCAGTATTACACAGATCTTGGATGGACCAACACCGGAAGTCTGTACAAGCTGGGCACCGGGAAAGATGCCCGGACGGACGAGCTCAATTTACGGGCAAACGCGAACGTGAAAATTAATGACTTCATTCAAAGTACACTCGATGCTACGGCTAATTTCGTTTTTGATAAATCACCTAACGCGGGTTTTACGATTGAGGGGTCGTCGATCCCGGGAGATTTCTGGGATGCCGCCGCAACCTATCATCCGAACTATTATTCTCCGCTACTCCCTGTTTCCATGCTCGATGAGGCGACGAAAGCGTCGTTGCCTTTATCCACGAAATACATCGATGGACAGTATCTTTTAGGCGGTACGACGCAATACAAGGACAATGTGTACGGCAATATGTTCCGGGCCGGATATACCCAGAACATCGGCAGGTTAATGGGGATCACACAAGGACTTGAATTTGACCTGAACAGCATCACCGAAGGACTGACCTTTAAAACGCTGGTTGGTATCGATCTGTTTAATTCGTTTGTGCAAGGGGTGACAAACACCTACGCGGTTTACCAGCCCACGTGGGCCACGACGGATGGTGTGGATCAGATCGTTGGGTTGAAAACCATTAACAAGGATGAAGCCTCGGGCGTGCAGGATGTGGAAACGGCATTTTTCTACCGCCAGTATACAGCACAGGCGATCCTGGATTACAGGCGACAGTTCAACAAGGTGCACTCCCTGGCAGCGACCGGCCTTGCTTATTTTACCAAGCTGCGCCGTGATTTTCTGACCATCGACGACCGGGTTGCCCATCTGGGGTTACGTCTGGCTTACAACTATGACAATCAATTTTTTGTTGATTTCAGCAGCGCGTATAACCATTCCATCAAGTTGAAAAAGGGTAACAGGGACATTCTTTCGCCGACGATCGGTTTAGGCTGGGTGGTCTGCGAAAATACGGGCAACATGGATTTTTTAAAGCTGAACGTTTCGGGTGGTATCCTGAATACCGATGTCACCGAGGACCTTGACAACCGTTTTCTTCTCAGTACCACCAGCGACGCCATATACAGGCGGTATGAAGGTAACTTACAGAGAAGCGGCTCATTTGGCTGGAACGAATCCTGGTCAAATGGCGTGGTGATCGTGACCAGCTATCCAAATCCGGATCTGACTTATGAAAAAGTAAAAAATCTCAGTGCCGCCGTGGACGGTTACTTCTTTAATAAGTCCCTGCATGTCAATGCCAACGCTTTTTACGTGAAAAATTCGGGGATCGTCGTTCAGCGGTATGGTTATTATTCCTCCATGCTGACAAACAATATCCCGTATGAGAATTACAACGCGAATAGTTATAAAGGCGCAGAATTGGCCATAGACTGGTCAAAGGAAGTCCGCGATTTTTCGGTCAACCTGGGCGCCAACATGATTTACAGGACCACCAATATCGACAAGCGGGATGAAATTTACGAAAACGATTTTCAGTACCGAAAAGGACATCCCGTTGCCGCCATATTTGGACTCCGCAGTGACGGATTTTACACTGGCGCCAGTGACATCAGCAGCAGCCCGGCATCGATGTTCGGCGTGGTCCAGCCCGGGGATATCAAATATAAAGACCAGGACAATAACGGCTATATCGACGACAATGACGCGGTATACCTTGGGGATTATAATCCGAAGTTTGCATACGGCCTTCATCTGGCGTTGACATATAAGGGGTTAAGCCTGTATGCTTTATGCGATGGTCAGAATGGCGGTCATTCGGTAGTCAGCGACGATTATTACTGGGTTGACGGGGATGATAAATACTCGGAGGAAGTTTTGAACAGATGGACCGAAACCACTGCAGGGACGGCCACATATCCGCGGTTAACGACGAAAAGCGATAATCACAACTTCCGGACATCGGATTTCTGGTTATACGATACGTCATTCTTCCGGATTAACCGGGTTCAGGTGACTTATGAATTTCCGAAAAACACCTTCTCCAACTGGGGAGTGAAGGGCTTTAGCCTGTATGTGCGCGGTTCAAACCTGTTGATGCTGGGTACTGATGTGGATAAGCTGCAACTGCGGATAGGATCGCAGCCTATGTACAGGCAGTATGCTGCCGGTTTAAGGGTCTCGTTTTAATTAAACTAAAAATGAATGAAGATGAATACGATCAATAAATTTTTGCTGTACCTGTTTCTTTGCCTTGCGGCCGGCGCGTGCGAAGAGATCCTGGAACCTGAAAAATCGAATATCTACACGAAGGACCGGGTCTACAATGACCCGCTGTTTGCCGAAGGGATCATGCTTCGTGCCTATACATCGCTTCCGACCAGCTATGGTAGTGATGACGCTGCCACCGACGACGCTGTTTCAAACAACAAGACCAGTGCGTATCTTCGGATGGCAACCGGTCAGTGGGCGGCTAACTATGATCCGATGAGTATCTGGAGTACCTGCTACAGCGCTATTTTTAATGTGAATTACTTCCTTTCGATTGTTGACGATGCCAGTTGGAGTTGGGAAAGTGCAGTCAGAAATGAGATGTTTAAAAGGCGGCTGAAAGGGGAGGCATACGCGTTAAGGGCTTTTCACCATATGCGTTTGTTGATGTATTATGGGGGGATCGCCACTGACGGAACCTTAAAAGGTGTGCCATATGTCACGGAAGTATTGGACCCTGAAACGGACGAATGGAAACTGAGCAGGGCGGCCTACCAGGAGTGTGTGGATAAGATCATGGCGGATTTCGACAAGGCTACGGCATTATTACCGTACACATGGGTAAACATTGCAGGGTATGATGACAGTACCACCGTCTATGGTGTTCACAATAAAAACAGGATTAACAGTCAGATCGTGAAAGCCCTGAAAGCACGTCTGGCTTTGCATGTGGCCAGTCCCGCATATAACAACGGGGCGTATAACACGGCAAAATGTGCGACCGCCGCCACGCTGGCTGGTGAAATGCTGGCCGAAATCGGCGGAACAGGCGGTTTGAATGCGGCAGGAATCGCTTTTTACGATGCCGATAACGATATTAACATTGCGGAGATCCTGTGGAGAAACAATGCCTACAGCAGCCTCGCAAAAGAAGAACAGTGTTTTCCGCCTTCCGTATATGGAAATGGCGATATCAATCCTACCCAAAATCTGGTCGACGCATTCCCGATGAAAAACGGATACCCGATCACGGCGGACGGGAGCGGGTATAATTCCGCCAAGCCTTATGTGAACAGGGATCCGAGATTGGCTTTATATATCCTGTACGACGGGAACAAACTGGGTTCAACCACGATAGGGACTCATGTGGATGATCCGTCAAACGGGATCAACAGGCTCACGACATCGACAAGGACCGGGTATTATTTGAAGAAAATGCTTCGTCCGGATGTGAACCTTAATCCGGCGTCGCGTACCTCCAAAACACATATTTACAATCATGTGCGTTATACCGAATTGTTCCTGATCTATGCCGAAGCGGCCAACCAGGCCTGGGGACCCGATGCCGATCCGAATGGTTACGGGTTTACGCCGCGTACCGTGATCCGGGCCATCCGCAAACGGGCAGGCATTACTCCGGCCTCTGATCCCTACCTGGCTTCTCTGACTACAAAAGAAGCATTGGCTGGATTGATCCGTAACGAACGCAGGCTGGAGCTGTGCTTTGAAGGATTCCGCTTCCAGGATCTGAGAAGATGGAAACTCAATCTTACCGAAGCAGCGACAGGCATGGAAATCGTTAAAACCGTGGTTGATGGTGCGGTGGTCGATACCACCTTCACGAAGATCAATGTGGAGACGAGGGATTATCAGTCGCACATGTACTATGCGCCAATTCCGAATACAGAAGTACTGAAAAATGAAAATCTGATTCAGAACGAAGGATGGTAGGAACTATTAAAATACGAAAAATATAAGCGATATGAGACAAATAAAAGCATTATCAGGCATTATCCTGGTTGCGTTCGGACTGTTTTCCTGTGATAATCAGGATTGGGATTTTCCTGACTTTGACTATACGACAACTTGCTTTCCATACCAATACCCGGTAAGGACGCTGATCTTCGGAGACTATGTCTACGACAACAGCAATGACAATGCCTTGAGATTTGAGATCAGCGCCACCTGGGGAGGTGGCTATGAAAATGAAGAGGACGTGATTGTTAATTTTCAGATTGACGAAAGCCTTGTGGAAAATTTGTACAATAACACCGGAGGCACGCCGATTTTAGCGTTGCCGCGAAATTATTATACCTTGAGCGATAATGGTAAAATTATCATCCCGAAAGGAGAGATCACAGGAAGTGTAACCGTACAGCTTACGGAGGCTTTCACTGCCGATCCGCTTGCAGTCGGGGTGAATTATGTAGTCCCTTTAAAGATTACCGGCGCCACAACCGATTCCGTGCTGGTAGGATCACCTGCCGTAAGCAATCCGGATCCCCGGATTGCGGGGAACTGGGTGGTTGTGCCTAAAGACTTCACGTTATTTGGCATTAAATACGTCAACGAGTACGATGCGAAATATCTGCTCAGGGGTCGCGACGTGGTCAAAAGTGCTTCAGGACAGGATCAGGAGACGAT